>JAFWSY010000224.1 GCA_017519155.1 Eubacterium sp. | reverse complement strand
TACCAACTCCCATTTCCTTGGCAAGTCTGCTTGTGATAGCTGCTTTTCCCGGAATCATCTCGGTAATATTGGTCTCTTCATCTGTAATATTCTGGAATCCTTTTCCTTCAATAACGGTAAGTGTCTGTTTGAATCTGTCCATGGATGAGGCATGCGGTTTTGTTGCCAGCTCTATCTGATCCATCATCACCATCTCACCATTTACATCATCACAAATCTTATCAAAATAATCTACTTCTTTATCTTCGGAAAGAGTCATCTGAAAACCGTATTTTTGTATCTTGTCAAAATTCCATTCAACAACATCATCCACCAAAAAATAACAGCCAAAAGCATACAAAACCAGAACAGTTCCCACAGCCGTTCCGACTATTCCCATAACAGCCCTGAGGGGAGCTCTTGTTACATCTCTGAAATTATACTGTGTACTGAAACTTAAGTGTTTCCAGAACGGAAGCCTCTCCGCAAGAATCCTCTTTGCCTTCTTCGGTGCAGCAGGTCTAAGTGCTGCAGCCGGAGGAACCCGGAGCAGCTTTTTACAGCTGACATATGAAGCTAGTACGCATACTGCAACAACAACTGCCGAAACTATATAGAACTTAGCATTTGAGCCGGCAGATACATTTGGCACCATATACCATTCCATCAGCATACTTATAAGCAGATTACCCACTACCTTCGGTCCGACTATCAGTCCCGCTACTGCTCCGATAAGGGATACAAAGAAGCTGTAACTCATGTAATGAACCGCTATCTTCCATCTCTTCATTCCGATAGCATTCATAGTTCCGATCTGAGTACGCTGTCTCTCCACAAGGCGGCTCATGGTTGTTGATATAACAAGTATTGCAACCATAAGGAAAATAAAAGCAAACGCATAGGAAAATGTATCGTGCTGCGACAGCTCATCTGCTATTCGCTGAACTCCTACGATGGATGTTTTATCTACCATTACTGCATAATTCTTATCTATGGCATCGGATATTCTCTGCTCGTAATACATTATTTCACTGATGCTGCTTTTTTCTTCCTTGATTCTCTTTGCTGCCTCATCTTTTGCGTCCTCTGTGAATGTTACCAGCATAGTGGAATAAGGAATAAGCTTCATCAGCTCCTCATCGCTCATTTTGTCCAGCTTCTCAAGCAGCATATCGTTATCGATATCATCAATTGTCATTCCGAAGTCAGCCAGTTTCTTCTCGATTTCTTCAATCTTATCCTTAAATGCATCAGAATCTTTTAATTCCTTAGCATCTATCTTGCCACTTTTAACCTGGTTCTCAGCATACTCTCTTATGGGAAATGCCTTGTAACTCATATACACATAAGCCAGGGTTTTGAAGTTGATATCACTGTCTTTTTCTGCTTTTGTATATTCGTATTCAGGTTCCATCATAAGTCCACGAACCGTTCGGGTAAACCTGACTCCGTTATATTCAAGTTCTATATCATCACCAACTGATATATCCCATTCCTTAGCAAAAGACCAGTTGAGCCATACACCTTTTTCGTCTGAACCATCGAAAGAAACACTCTTTGATTCCTTTAATTTGTCCTCAGCATCCTCAGGTCCTTTATAAAAATATGGTGTAAGTATCTTGCTTTCATCCATGAGATAGATATCCAGCTGAGCGCCCTCATAATCAACAGTTGTTCCTCTCACTTCGGTTCTGAACTGAGCATCCTTTACAAAGTCCAGTTCCTTAACCTGGTCCAGGTTCTCTTTCTTGAAGCCTTCGCTGTATATCCAGGCATCAGCGATATTAGTAGCTTTATGAAAATCTTCAACTGCTTTACCACTGCCGACTACATTTGATTCAAAGCCGGCATATATAAATGTAGCCAGAAAAGAAAGAATCATAACTGAGAGAAACTGTCCCAGATTACCTCTTATCTCTCTAAGCATTTTTCTAAATAACATTACCACTCCACCTCCTCTACAGGTACCGGAGCATCATTGATCTTAATCTCCCTGATCTTACCGTTCTTCATACGTATAACCTTATCGGCACATTTAGCTATATCTGCATTATGTGTTACGACTATCACAGTATTACCGTATGTGTGAGACATATCTACTAATAGTTTTAGAACACTAACTCCAGTCTCTGAATCAAGGGCGCCTGTTGGCTCGTCACCGAGAATGATCTTCGGATTCTTTGCAAGCGCCCTTGCGATTGAAACTCTCTGCTGTTCTCCACCCGACATCTGGGATGGAAACTTCTTGGCGTGACTCTCAAGTCCGACTCGTTTAAGCATCTCCATGGGATCCAGTGCATCCTTTACTATGCTTTTCGTTAAGGCTACATTTTCATATGCTGTAAGACTCGGTATCAGATTATAAAACTGGAATATAAATCCTATCTTCTCGGCCCGGTAATCCGACAGCTTCGCATCATTCATTTTTGAAACAACCGCTCCATCAACGGTTACTGTTCCCGAGGTGGGTTTATCCATACCTCCCAGCATATTCAGCACCGTGGACTTACCGGCTCCCGACTGCCCCAGTATTACTACAAACTCACCTTCATCTATCGTGAAGTCCACATGGTTCACGGCTATCTGTTTTCCCTCGCCTTCACCATATTCCTTCACCACATCCTTAAACTCTACTAACGTATATTCTGAACTCATCTCTTTCCTCCTATCACTTTTTTTGCAGCATCTTGATCATTTCCTGCTTCGCATCCTCTTCAAATAGAAGATCGATGACACGCATCTTGAGTTCTGCCTGCATATGCTCCATCTCTGATTCATGAAACATATAGCTGTTCTCGTAAGCAAGAACAATTAACTTAATGTAATTTGCAAGAAGTCCTACATTTACATCCTTCCTTATTCCTTCCATGTGTACCATGAGTTTTTTTGCAATCATGGTTTCTCTTTCAAGGCTGACTTCCTTACCCCTGGCTTTATCTGCTTCGTAAAGAGCACGCTCATCTTCTGCAGAGAACTTCTTATATATGGAATTATTGGAAAGCAGTGTTGGAAACCACATCTGGAATACATCCGCAGGTTTCATTTTCTTTCCCGGCGGAAACTTCCTGTCCAGCTCTTCAAACACTTTCTTTCGATTATGCTCAAGAGCATAGCTCACATATTCCTCTTTTGAGCTAAAGAAATTGTAAAATGTACTCTTACCTATTCCAACTTTCTTTGTGATCTTATCCACAGACATATGCTTTAGTCCATATTCCTCCAGAAGTGGAATAGCCTGATCAAGCATAGACTCTCTTAATTTCTCTCTTTCCTCTTCTGTAAAAACTCTTGGCGGCATATTTTTCCTCCCATCCATAACATAAATAGTTCTCATCTTGTCTTACGACCATTTCCAGATAACGGTCGTATAAAAACCAAAAATCTTGCGACCATTATAATACTTTGGTCGCAAGATGAATTATAGCACAATTAAGTTAGTTGTCAATAACTTTTATAAACTAATTTAACTATTTATTATACCTTGTAAGATGAGAATAATGATTTACAAAAAATCGCAATAAGTATAATATTTATTGAGACAAATACACAGAAAAGGATGTTTTCAAATGATCACTACAATAGTTTGGGACATGGACGGAACCGTATTAAACACTCTCATCGATTTGAGAGACTCAGTCAATTTTGTCCTCCGCAAATACAACATGCCAGAACACACCATAGAGGAGTACCGCCAATTCTTTGGAAGCGGTATCAGGTACGCACTTGAATGCGCCGTCACAGAAAGAACCTCTTCCGAAACTATAGACGAGATGCTTCCTATCTTCAAAGAGCATTACGATGCTCATTGTCTTGATAATACATGCCCTTATGACGGTATAGTCGATGCGATGAAGAAGCTAAAAGATTCAGGATACAAAATGGCCATCGTTTCCAACAAAATCGACTCCGCTGTTAAAGAATTAAACGAGAGATTCTTCAGCGAATATGTAGATGTAGCTATAGGCGAACGATACGGCATAAAAAGAAAGCCCGCTCCAGATATGGTGGAACAGGCTTTAATTGAACTTGGTAGCACAAAAGAAAACGCCATCTACATCGGAGACTCTGAAGTAGACCTTCAGACAGCTCGTAACTCAGAGCTCCCATGCATTTCAGTTCTATGGGGCTTCCGTGACAAAGAATTCCTTATTAAAGAAGGCGCAACCACCTTCGCAGAAGCACCAGAAGAATTAGTCAAATTACTATCCAAATAATAAAAAACTCTGCTGGTCAGAAATTAAAATGTGCTACCCTTTGGTACTCGGGAGTGACTGATAATGGTCAAGTACCAAGTAGCACATTTTTTTATAGAGCTATGTTTTTATTATTTTTTAATTATTGCTTTTTTCTTTATATAAATAACATTTGCCATTCCCAGGATTGACAATGTCATCAGCAGTATTATAAGTGACATATTCATTGAATCACCAGTTAAGATATTTCTTATATCAAGCTTCGCATCAGTCTGCTTCATGCTATCTTATAGTTATGTGGAAGACATTGGATGTAGAAAGCGACTAGAAAACTGGTATCCCATCAATTTGATGATGTATACCAGTTTAACCAGTCTTCTATTCTCTGTTTTTCAGTACCTCAGCTGGAACTATCCTTTTAATCTTTCCTGTAAGAATGCTGCTGATCACAAAGTACACCAGAACTACTCCACCCAGAATACCGACATACAGGATCCACTGAAAGCCAAGGTCCATTCCCATGGCTGTATTTGCAATAAAGTAAGGGTAGATTGAATCTGCAATTTTCTTTACTATAGGTATTCCGATACAGGCTCCGAGAGTTACCGCGTAGAAATTACCATCCAGATACACCTTTCTTATTTCTTTCATTCTGTATCCAAATATCTTCACAAGGGAGATTCCGAAAGCAGCACGGTCTATCATTACATTTAACATCAGATACATGACTGCTATAAAGATAAGGATTGATACAACGATAAGAATTACGATCAGTGACATCATCTGATCAACAAAGATACCGGCAGCGTTCTCTATATCCGCACGCTTTGTCACTGAATAAACTCTTCCGCCCTCTATCTCAAGATTCTTGTCTGAAACAAGCATGTTGAAATAATCATCCTCTTCACCAAAGAGCTCTCTCATCTCATCTATATCCATGTAAGCCGTTAAACCTATGGAATAATCAACTATATCGGAAACAGTAAATGCGTAGCTCCTGTCCTCTGAGGTATCATCCAGGATAAATGTATCCCCCACTGAAAGGTCATACTTCTGAGCAGTGGAAGACGCTATTTCCAGCTCCTTCTTATTTCCACTGGTTTTGAAATTATAATACTTGTTATTATCATCGATTCCTATGATATTCACATCAAGGGAATAATCAAGATAGTTCATCGAAAGATTCTTTATATAGCAGGCTTCAGCCTCCTCCGGAGCTTCTTCCATGGGATATTTCAGAACATACATATATTCATAGTTTATATCATTTAAGTTCTGCCGCTTCACATTATTACACAGCACATAACAATCAAGACCTATCATAAATATCAGAAGAGCAACCACCATTCCTATAACGACCGTGAAAACGCTTCTTCTTTCTCTGGATATTTGACGCCCGGTAAACTGTCTGAGGAAATTACCTCCCTTTTGTTTTTCCATCGCTGCCACTTCTGCACCAACTGCTTTGGCTCCTCTTACCAGATTCTCCTGTTCATTCTTTATAAGTGAAAGAGCAGTCTTTGACAGCTTCTTATTTATTACCAGTACATTTACGATAATGGAAATAACCGGAGGCATAACAACACAGTAAATAATTATATAAAGTGGATAAGTCTTTGCCATCTGTGGAATACTGTAGTAGAGATAACAGTCAAGCATCTGGAAATCCACTCCCACCTTGCTGAAACCTACAACCATACCTATAAGACCTGTCACAAATGTAACGATTGTAGGAAGAAGTACATAATGCATAATGAGACTTGTCTTCTTAACTCCCATAGCATAAAGAGTACCTATAACACTGCTTTCTTCATTTATCTGATGAATAATAAATACCGATATTACATAAGCAAACAGCATGACCAGAATCGCTCCGGCAACAAGACTTACGAGGCGCTTTAAGATTACATCACTGGCAGCATCACTTGCTATTCGCGGATTATCTTTATTCTCATAGAAGCTTTCAAGATTCGGTATACTAACCTCATAATTATCATCCAGAAATTCTCTCACATCTCTGTTAAGATCTGCTACTCCGCTCTTAAGCTCCTCTGCACCATCCAACAGATCATCAGTTCCATCAGCCAGCTTCTCAGCTCCATCCATAACCTCTTTTGATCCATCAAGATAACCATCTGATATCTGAGTAAGTGCTGAATACGGTGTTCCGTTTAACATATCTATGCTCTTATTATTTTCTTCAATAGCACTGTGCAGCTCACCTGCTCCGTCACTTAATTCATCCGCTCCATCGCTTACTTCTACTACACCATCATATAGGTCATTCGTTCCATCCACCAGATCATCCAGACCTTCCTCAAAGTCTGTCTTATCCTTATACATCCTGTCAACATATTCGATCAGATATTCATTTCCGGATGCCTTATAATCAAAATCAATATCCTTGATATCTTCTTTTAATTCTCTTGCCCTATCAGTGATTTCCTTATCACTAAGAGTATCAGTATTCTTTAACTTGTATGCATAAGTATATTCGGGAGCTCCGACATCGGAGCTTTTCTTTATCTCATCATATGCATTATCAGTGACAAATGCGACACCAAAGCTTTCAGGATCTGAGGTCATATCCGAAAAATTCTTCACCGGAAGATTATAATCAGGAACACAACCTATACCGGATATCTTATAAGACTTATCAGCAAGAAATATGTTATCTCCTACCTTAAGATCATTCCTGTCTGCAAAAAGATTCATTATTACAATCTCATTATCTGACTGAGGAAGTTGTCCCTCATCTAAACTGACCAGATCAATGTCTTTTCTTGTCTTGAATATTCTGAGTGATTTTTCTCCTGCTTTACCTTCTTCTGATTTGCTGTTTTTTAAATCCTCCTCATTAACATTCACATCAAAACTGAATATCTGCTCTATATCACCATACTCATCTGACAGACTCTTTAACTGTGCGTCAGTAAGCGGAACAAAAACCGTAAACTGTCCATCCTGTAATTTAAAATTCTCATTATATACATCCGTTCCTGCGATGGTTGTTTCAGCCATGCCGGCAACACTGACAACCAGATACATACCAAGAACTATCATAAAAAGAAGTGCAAAATATCTGCCGAAATGAGACTTGAATTCTCTTATAATTCTTTTGTTTAAACTATTCATATTGTCCTTTCCATACTTTAAACTAAACTTCCAACATATATCACCTACAGATCTTCAAGCTCTGCTGCAGGCACTTTTTCTTCATTCATATAATTCTTTCTTATCTCGCCATCCTTCATTATGATCACCTGATCCACCATATTCTTGATAGCATTGTTATGTGTAACTATCAGCATAGTTGTTCCGTATCTCTCATTTACCTTCTCAAGAAGCATAAGTATATCCTTCGAAGTTTTTGAATCAAGCGCTCCTGTGGGCTCATCACAAAGAAGAAGCTTTGGATTCTTGATAAGCGCTCTTGCTATGGCACATCTCTGCTGCTGTCCACCAGAGAGCTGGGATGGAAATTTATTCTGGTGCTCTGTAAGTCCCAGCACATCCAGCAGTTCATCTATATCCATTGGATTATCCGACAGATATTCACAGACTTTAATGTTCTCCCTTACAGTCAGATTCGGAACCAGATTATAAAACTGAAAGATAAATCCGAGGCTGTCTCTTCTATAATCTGAAAGAGCATTATTCTTCAGTCCCACAATCTCTTTATCCGCTATTTTTACGGAGCCGGAATCCACAGTGTCCAGACCACCTATACAATTAAGCATAGTTGATTTTCCCGAACCACTGGTTCCCTGTATAACACACATAACCCCTTTCTCAACCGAAAGGTCTATCCCCTTTAAAACCTGAATATAACTGCCACCTTCACCATAGCTTTTCTTTAGATTTTTTACCTCAATATACATATATATTCCTTTCTAAAATGCTGTTACATGTTAATATGAGCAACTACTCATATTTTGGATAATAGCATCAGTCCTTTTCTTTGTCAATAGAAATATGAGCTATTACTCATATTTTTCTATTTTCTTTCTGAGCGGAGTATGTTATACTAGGCATGACATAAGTGTCAAAAGTCGAAATGAATTATATTGTCTAAACATTTTTAATGGAGAATTATCATGGCACCGGCAGAAACAAGAGTTCCAAAACAGCAAAGAAGCATAGAGAAAAAGCAGCGTATCAAAGACGCTGCCATAAAGCTCATGTCCGAAAAAGGTTATCACTCTACAAGCTCTAATGAGATAGCCAAAGAAGCAGAAGTTTCCATCGGAACATTTTATTCATATTTCAAGGATAAGAAGGCTCTCTATACCGAACTGGTTGCCGACATCTACAACATGGTTCTCGAGCCTGTTGATTTCAGCTCCCTTCCGGAAGATATGTCTATTGAAGATACAGTTTATATGTATATATCCTTCATCTTCAAGGGCCATAGTATTATGACCGAATTCCAGAGAGAGATTGCTTCCCTCTCCGAGCAGTCAGATGAATTCCGTGAGATAGAGATGACACATAAGAAGCAGATTACTGAAATGTTTATTCATATGCTCGGCGATTATAAGGATCAGGTAAAAGTCAAAGATCTAAAAACCGCTTCTTACATCATTCTTACCATGGTAGAAGCCATCGTTCACGACACCATGTTCCATAACAAGGGCAAAAATAAAAAGGCCGTCATGCAGGAGCTGACAGCCTTGATCGTTAATTATTTATTCTAGCTAAGTTATGTTCTTTATTCTTACCGGAAACCATGGCACAAAAACAACTTAAAGGATTTATCTTATCTATACCTCCGCTATTTTTATAAAGTACGCTAGGTCCGGTGACATGGCAAAGCGTCTGTCATCATAAGACACAACAACATTTCCGCCTTCATTTTTAGATATCACTTTAAGGATTTTATCGGTTTCATACCGAATCATGTCCTTAATATCTTCAGCCTGTCCAAACATCCAAAGTATGTGATAGCATACACCCTCTTTTGCATCATTTAAACTGATCATACGAACACCCCCATTCCTAAACCAGTCTATAATACCTCTCTACTCCGATTATCCTTTATAGACAGCATTATAGTCAACGATAAAGAATGTTCGTTTTGACAAACACTACTTAGTCACGATGTCTTTCTATGCTAATATTCATTCTTATGTTTTATTAATACAGATCCTGCCGTAACTGCACCAATAGCTATTATGGCAACACCATAAAGCGATGTCTTTACAGGTCCATCATTGAAGCCATCGATAAAATGCTCTTTAGGTTTATCCGGATTATAGTGACAAACAAATTCTTTCGTGTAAGAAACCGGATAATCCAGATTATTATAATCCTCATACCTTTTTTCACCAACATAATAATATACTTTTGTATCATATGTTGATAAATTGCTGCCTTTATCTTCGAATACATGATCTACCTTGGCAGTGGTCTCAGCAGTACAACGCGCCTTTAATAGTTTAACCTCAATTGGTCCTCTTATAGCCCACAGGATTCCCACAATTACAAGCAGTCCCCCGAATATTAACCTTAACTTATCATTAAACATATCGTTTTCTTTCCCTTCACCTATTGTTTCAAATAACTATATACTTGAAACCAGTAAATGTAAAGCTATACGAACAGAGAATCTCTTATCCTTGCAACATTTTTATTCATCACTTTTCTGCCGTAGTGAATATACGCAAAATCCTTCAGCTTATTCCATGTCTGCCTATGTTCCTTAAAGAAGGCATCCGGGCTTTCATAAACTCCATAATCTTCTACTACAGAGGTGTTCTGAACAAAAAGATCAGCACCATTCCAATCAAGATTAAGATCATTTAAACTCGGTACGGATATAGCATATCCTTTAAAATCCCAATTTTCATCCGGGCACTTGCTCTTTACTCCCTGCACATATGCCTCATCTGTTATAACGCCTTCCAGCGCTATCCACTGGCCCTTATATAATACTTCTACCCATGTATGAGCAACTGTTTCCGGAGCCAGTTTTGCAATGAGTCCCGAGGTAGCACCTTCCTGAAAATCCTTACTCACTTCTGAACCATGTAATCTGCAGGGTATATCTAACGCTCTGAGAAGGGCCATTAGCAGTGTACTCTTTGTATTGCATTGTCCGTAACCATCTCGTAGTACTTCCTCGGCATTAAGAAGATCTGAAGTGTTGTAACCAAAATGTATTTCATTTCTTACAAAATCATATACCGCTCCGATTCTTTCAAACTCATCCAGCTCTTTCCATCCCCGCTTTTCTACGAGTTTTTGAATGCTGTCAGCTCTATAATTAACCATCTGAGTTTCTTCTAAATATTTCTCACTCTCCATAGTTTTCTT
>JAFWSY010000223.1 GCA_017519155.1 Eubacterium sp. | reverse complement strand
GGCATCAGTTACGCCTTTCCACGAAGGTGCTGAAAGATACCATCTGTGTATCAAACTCTCCGACCTTCGGAGTTGAAAGGTTAAGATCATAAACAAGATATGGTCTTCCTGAAAGGTCTACAGCCGAAAGGATAAGTGACTCATCCATAGGCATGATAAATGACGCATATCTCTTAATGCCTGCCTTGTCTCCAAGAGCCTGCTTGATAGCCTTGCCGAGAACAATGCCTGTGTCCTCGATAGTGTGATGTGTATCAACATAAAGGTCGCCCTTTACATCCACCTTAAGGTCGAAGAAGCCATGTCTTGCAAAGCTGTTAAGCATATGATCAAAGAATCCTATGCCTGTATTTATCTCTGTTTTTCCTGATCCATCCAGATCGATCTCGATGGTAATATCAGTTTCACCTGTTTTTCTGGTACAAACTGCTTTTCTTGCTTCCATATTCTCTCTCCTGTTTACTGATCCTCAAATCTTACCTTCATGGAATTAGCATGTGCGGTAAGATACTCAGCCTCTGCAAATGTAACTACATCCTTATATACATCTCTTAAAGCTGACTCAGAGTAAGAGATAATGCTTGACTTCTTGATGAAGTCATCTACTCCGAGAGGTGAGAAGAATCTTGCTGTACCGTTTGTAGGAAGTACATGGTTAGGTCCTGCAAAATAATCTCCCAAAGGCTCTGAAGAATACTCTCCAAGGAAGATAGCTCCTGCATTTCTTACCTTGGTCATTGTATCGTAAGGATTCTTTGTCATGATCTCAAGATGTTCCGGTGCGATCTCATTTGTAACAGCAATTCCTTCATCGAGGTTGTCTACGAGAAGGATATATCCGAAATTATCAAGAGACTTACGTATTATATCTTTTCTTGAAAGCTTCTCTGTAAATACATCTGTCCACTCAGAAACCTTCTCTGCAAAATCAGCATCTGTTGTAATAAGGATGGCTGATGCAAGTTCGTCATGCTCTGCCTGAGACAGAAGGTCTGCAGCAATATATTTAGGATTACCTGATCCGTCTGATAATACAAGGATCTCGCTAGGACCTGCTATAGAGTCGATGCTTACGTGTCCGTAAACAAGTCTCTTGGCAAGGGCAACGAAGATATTTCCCGGACCAACGATCTTATCTACCTTAGGGATTGATTCTGTACCGAATGCAAGTGCAGCTATCGCCTGAGCACCGCCTGCCTTATAAATGGCTGTTGCGCCGGCTTCCTTTGCAGCTACAAGAGTTGTAGGATAAACCTTTCCTTCTTCGTTGCAAGGTGTTGTCATGATGATGTTCTCAACGCCGGCAACGTGTGCAGGTACAACATTCATAAGAACTGTTGAAGGATAAGCAGCCTTTCCGCCAGGTACATAAACACCAACTGACTGTAATGCTGTGATCTTCTGACCAAGCATTATGCCGTTTTCCTTGGTTGTTATCCAGCTGTTTCTCTTCTGGAGCTCGTGATATTCTCTGATATTTTTGATGGCTTTTCTAATAACATCAAGAAGCTTAGGATCAACAAGAGAATAAGCCTCTTCTATCTCCTCGTCGGTAACCTTGACGTTTGAAGCGTTAATATCAGCTTTATCAAACTTCTGAGTATACTCGAACAGAGCACTGTCACCATTTATGTGAACGTTCTCAACTATCTCCTTTACGGTTGCTTCGTAGGTGCCGTAGTTGTCAGGACTGCGGCGAAGCATGTTCTTTAATATGTCCTTTTTTGATTCTGCAGTTAATTTAACTATACGCATGTTATATTTCTCCATAATAATACTACAACAGTCTCACATACATATGCCTCCTCAGTTGTAGAT
The DNA here is from genome assembly GCA_017519155.1 of Eubacterium sp. Classification (GTDB taxonomy): domain Bacteria; phylum Bacillota; class Clostridia; order Lachnospirales; family Lachnospiraceae; genus Eubacterium_Q. Next base: position 1,013 of record JAFWSY010000223.1, on the reverse strand, counting down.
AAAATACGCCTTCGGAGGCATATGTATGCTCAACTGTTAGCATATACTATGTATTTATTTTTCAAACAAATAATAAATCTAGTAAATACTTGCAATATGCTTGGTATATTTATTAATACTATTGTGCCAAGAATATACCATTGGAGGCATCTTTTTACGCAACTAATACATATACAATAAAGCACATTCAATACATGGTTCAGAAAATGGAACCATGCTTACGTTACCTTACAGCACGTCCTTCAAATCAGTCAGGAGCTTTTGGATGCGCTCGTGCTCCATACGGAGGCTGACCTGATTTACGACCATTCTGGCTGAGAGCGGGCAGATCTCTTCGATTACGTCGAGGCCGTTCTCGCGAAGGGTTGTACCTGTTTCTACTATATCAACTATAACTTCTGAAAGTCCTACGATCGGAGCAAGCTCTACAGAACCGTTAAGCTTGATGATCTCAACTGTCTGATTCTTCTTATTATTAAAGTAATCCTTGGCAATGTGCGGATACTTTGAAGCGACACGGATTATTTCGTTTTTCTTCAGAAGCTCCTTAGCGGACTGAGGACCGCATACACACATACGGCATTTGCCGAAGCCCATATCCATAACCTCGAAGAGGTTTCTTCCTTCTTCAAGGATGGTGTCCTTACCGACAACTCCGATATCGGCGGCACCATATTCTACATAAGTTGGTACATCGCTTGCTTTTGAAAGGAAGAATCTGAGCTTTAATTCTTCATTGACAAATATAAGCTTTCTTGTGTCCGGAACCTTCATCTCCTCACAGGTGATGCCTATCTTCTCGAAAACCTCGAGAGTTTTTCTTGCAAGTCTTCCCTTGGCAAGTGCAAATGTAAGATATCTCATAAAGCACCTCCCCTGTTTTCATCAACTGTTTTATTATATTTATTCTTTAATTCTGATATTTCACTGGAAATAACCAGATGCTCATCAACCTCATCGTTATCCTTAACGATATATATGCGGTCAAATTCGTATTTTCTTGCATATTCCTC
>JAFWSY010000222.1 GCA_017519155.1 Eubacterium sp. | reverse complement strand
TTGTAGCACTTCTTGATAAAGTTAAATAATTTAGTCCAACATTAATCAAAAAGTTTAATCTTGATATTATTTCTTTAATTAATAAATTACTTATTTCTTTTTCTTCATTAGTTAGTTTTAAATTACTAATAAAATCTCTTAATTCATCTAAAAGTTTTACTAACCCGCTCCATTTAATAAATGAAACAAGCATATCTATCCTATCAGCCGAAACAATCTCTTTCTTTAGCTCTGTTAACATCTGCGGTTCCTGCGTAGCACCGGTAAACAAGTTACTATATGCTATAGATGTCACAGGACGAACAACATCCTTTGCTGTCTTACCTAATAACAATCTTTCATCATTTTGACTTAATACAGATAATAGCTGTTCTCCGGATTGTTCAACCATATTCTAATCGCATACTTCTGCATCAATGGCATTTATAACCTTATTTATGTACATAATCTGATCGGATAACGCATTATCCCCGGAACTTTCATACATGCAGTCCATTTTGTGCTGTAAAAGGCCGGCAACGTATGTTGCCAGCACTTTTGATGCCTCAGCAGCGTCAACTTTCTCCTGATATTTACAATCTCCAGGTAGTTTTTCCAGCTCGCTGCTCAATTGTTTATTGATTATCTGTTCATAAATACCTGATTCCATAAGATTCGTTCCTTTACTACTCTATCCCTGCTCATATTTCCATAGTTTGAAACCATTATTCCTTGCTGCATTATATACAGGCTGTATCACGTTGCAGAGCCTTTCTTTGAAAATCGGTTCAGTAAGGCCATCACAATACAGTCTCTTGATGACCTCATCATTATTCAGATGATACTTCGCTATATTGGCAAATGCTTCTGCCACCTTAGAATTATCTTTCGACAATTTATAGGATAAATACTCCAATCTGCTAAGAGGCTCAAAATACGTATTCCAATCCGGCAGCCCATTATTTTTGCTGCTGTTTATAGACTTAGTTGTGGGATGAAGATTCCACAATTCATCATGTGCCACATACTGCCAGGGTACAAAATGATCTACGGATATTTTTTCATCAGCAAGTTCTATATGACCATATATATCTCTTATATCAGGTCTCAGATCTATGATGAGTTTCCAATACTTCCGAACACGCTCGATATCGCGTGCCTGCGGAGCACTCAGCTTATCAGCAATGCCAGGTACACTTGGATTACGCCTTTGCAGATAGTATATAAGATTTAAACGCATCCACCCCAACAGGATTTCCTTATTCTTTAGCAAATATGGCACCCAGCTATCATTTATACAGATCCTGGTAGACAACTGCTGATATTCTTCGTAATAATATAAAAGATGTTTCTGCCTGTTGATCAGCTGTGCCAGTTCCTCCGGACGATACCATTCTCTTTTTCCGACTTTTATCTCATCAAGAAATGGAGACTGTATCCTGTAGGGAACATTCTTGATCAATTCCTTTTTGTAAACAGCCAGCTCCCTGTCATCATTGCTCTCGAGATGAGCTATAATAGTGCTTCTCTTTTCCGATGGAAGAAATGGTGTTGTCTCTGCCAGATACTTAACTGCTTCTTCAAGGTTATCTTTTACCCCGTAAGGTCCCAGGCGAAGATGATACTCTGTGACCATATACCAGGCATCCGCGATCATCTCATTTATCAGTTCTTCATAAGTAAACGCTGTTTTATCAGGCTCCAGCTTGCGCAGTATAGCTTGAAACCAGAAGAACTTATAGCAGTTACTGGTATCATCGAACAATCGGCTAAGGTAACCTATATTTAGTTTTTCATCAAAAGGGAGCTGATTCAAATCTCAATCCTTACTGTATTCACTTTGTGTTCTTGCTTTCACAATCTTCTTAGCCAAAACTACAACCTCATCATACTTCTTTTTCTCTTCCTAATCTTCCATATATATCGCTATCACTATCAGATTCCACGGGATTATACTGTCGAACTTATTATCCTCACCGTCTCCATCATTGATATAATCAATGATGGCGTACAGTACTTTTCCCGCATCCATAAGCCTAGCAATTACCGAATTGCATCTTCTGGGTACATAACCCAGCTTATGTCCTTTCGGATCTTTTACAAGGATTGCCAGTTCATCATATTCGTTCTTTGGTTCCCGCAATAATGTAAGCCTGTCTCCCACGCTAAGCTTTTTCACGTAGCTCATTATGCGCTTTACATGCGCGCAGCCGGCCACATTCACCTCTTCAAGGAATATCTGTCTGCTGAAAGCTTTATCGAAGGATAAACCCATAGGTGAATACAGGACAGAGGAGAGCTCCTCCCTGGATATATTTGCAAGTTCCTGTTTCTTCTTTGCCCTTTTCCGGGTTGTTTTTTCACTATCCTTTTCCGGCATCCAATACCTCTGCTATTATTTGTTCAACTTTTCCCTCAGCTCTTCGATACGCTTACTTAACTTTTCTATCTCCTCATCACACTCCTGCATGAACTGCCGTATTGCCTCCTGTCTCTCACGTACCGCATCTTCATCAGCAAGGAAGTCCTTCATGTTATAAGGGAAGTCTTCCTTTATGGCCTGTATCCGGTACTCCAGATCCTTTTTCTGCAGCAGCAGACGGTCGCGCAGTTCACGGAGCTTCTCAAGGTCCTCAGGAGTATCCTTAAACTTATCCGCTATATCCTCGTCATCTATCTCTTCGGCTATCTCCCGCAGACGCTCCAGATCACCGTCCTTATATGCCTCAATGGCATCCTGCAGCAGGCGCTTCTCTGCCTCTGTAACATCCGGATTCATATCAGGATGCAGCTTCTTTACTATCTTACGGTACAGCCGCTTAAGCTCTTCTTCAGGAGTTTCGTCCTTCTTCTCTGCTTCCTTCTGCTCTTGCTTCTCTTCCTGTTCTTCTTCCCGGTCCGAATATCCGTCTTCTCCGTTATTCTCTTTATCTGCTATCCCTATCCGCTTATTGGCCTCTTTACGGATATAGATCTTTCTGGCTTCAAATGCCCGCTCCTCAGCCTTACGTCTGGCTTCCTGCCGGTTCTTTTCATCCTGCTTAGCCCTCTTACGGGCATATTCGGCATTCTTCTTTATATCATCGGCCTTTTGCTTCAGGTCCTCTTCATACTGTTTATAATCTTCTTTTGTCTTCTGCTGCGCTTCTTCATATGTCGTCTGCTCCTGGCGGTTAAGCGCAGCCTGTATATACTCTATGGTCCTCTTAAGCTGCTTTATCTCCAGAGTCTTCTGCAGAGCCTCATATTCCAGGTTGCCCACTTTCTCATTATAGTCAGCCAGTATTTCAGGGCAGATATGCAGTTCCAGAT
>JAFWSY010000221.1 GCA_017519155.1 Eubacterium sp. | reverse complement strand
GATTATTTCATGGTAAAGAAGTACGCCGGTAAAATGCGTAATACGGACAGCATCTATGTCTTTCCTAAAAAGATTACCACAGGCAAGATAAAGCTTATCTTCAAGGGTGTCCTTGGTGAGATAGAGACTAGGAGAAATATAATCGAAGACAGTATGTCCTTCAGGGGTATAAGGGAGTATCAGCCCTTTGATCCCTACAGAAGTATTAACTGGAAGCAGAGTGCCAAGGCCGGAACCTATATGGTAAATATGCGCGGCTATACTACGGATTCCAGAGTCAGGATCATGCTGAATCTTGATAATGACAACATGATCGAGGCTGATGCGCTGCTGGAGGAAGCTATATCACTGACAAGCAGCTTTGCCCGTCAGTTTATCAAAGAGGGAATAAATGTTTCGGTAGTAACAAATGCGCTTGATGCAGATAATAAACTTCTGCCTGCCATCGGGGAGGGTGCCGAGCTTAAGCATGGAATAACCATCGACAGAATGCTTACGGAGATTGATGGCTCAACAGGAAAGGACGCATTTATCAAACTCCTTAATGATGAAATTAATAATATCAGCAGAGATACCCTGTATCTTGTTATAAGTCCTTATGCAAAGGATGATCTGATCCAGCTCCTTGACAGGATAGAGCAGAAGGATGGGGCAGTTCATCTGATAGTTCCTTATTATGATGAATATCCATATAAGAAAAATCGCGCCTACGCCGATGGATGGGAGGTGCCGATGAATGCATAAATGGGTCCTCCGAGTCAGAAAATGGCTCAGAATAATATATGAATTCTTTTTTATAATTCTGATCATAGATTTTGGTATATGTATGTCTGAAAGAGACATGATGAGAAAAGAGCAGCTCATTGTACTTGGTGGAATGCTGGTTCTTTCATATTTAGCAAGAGATCTGCTTTCCCATGCCATAACGCTGTTTATAGCCCATATCATAATAGGCGTGATAACATGGTTCGTGGTGCAGGATGTTTACTTTAAGATTATTCTGAATATGGCATTATTCGGAATATTCGTAGATGCAGCCATGTATATGAAGAGAGGCTATGTCATAAAGAGAGCCTTTGAACTTCCCTGGGATGCTTGCGTTATGGGAATAGCTATATCTATTTTGGCATTTTATTTCGATAATCATGAGCTCCAGATGGTGGGATATATATCGGTCCTCATACTGCTGGTGGATTATCTCATCAGCATTTACGTGGAAGGTCTTGATCTTTATATGCAGATCAACAGAAATGTAAAGGGACTTCCTATAAAACAGATGGTTTCAGTGAACAGTTTCATAGTTACCACCATTTGCTGCATAATCGTAGTGATCATACTGCTGGCAGATGTACTTGGACTTCCAAAGGTGGTGTTAGGATTCTTCCTGGCACTGGTTGGAATCCTTAAGATCGTATTTATCCTGCTCAGAGTCGTATACAGCCTTGTGGCCGGTCTCTTCGGAGGAGTAGGAGGTATGGAACCGCAGGAGGGCATAAGACGAATAGAAGCAGTTGCCGAGGATGATGGCATCCTGTCCAAGATAATATACTTCATACTGGTTTCCGCAATCATAATCGCCGCAGTCTATATCCTGATAAAGCTCTGCAAATTCGTTATTAAATGGCTGCTGGCAAAACAGGATAAAAACGAAGTAATAGAAGACCTGGATACCAGGAAAAAGAAACGTGTCGAGAGAGTGCGTATAGAAAAAGAAGACAGCCACGGTGTCATGTCCTACGAGCAGCGTGCCAGAAGGATATATAAAAAGAAAGTGCTTTCCTTCAGAAGACACTTCCTTCCGGACAGCTTCGACACAGCCGGAGACATCGAAGAAGCTATGCTTCGCTTCACCAAAGAAGACACCCCGGCTTCAGAAGAAACAGCTCCTGAGAGCATAATAGAAGAACGAAAAGAAACAATAACAGAACTATACGAGGCAGTTCGCTACGGAGACAAAACCCCGGACCGCAATTACCTAAAACGAATGAAACAACTATAAAAAAGATGACAGTTTTTTATCAGGTGAAAAACTGTCATCTTTTTTATGTAAACCAACAATTTACTGTTCGTTTTCTACTTTTTGTTGATTACTGCTTGTATTCTACTGCTCATTGTCTACTGCAGTAGCAGCTGTGATAAGTGCCATTGAGTATACTTCTGAAGCTGTACATCCTCTGGACAGATCGTTTATAGGTGAGTTAAGTCCGAGAAGGATTGGTCCGTATGCTTCGAAGTTGCCCATTCTCTGAGCTATCTTGTAGCCGATGTTTCCGGCATTGATGTTAGGGAAGATAAATGTATTAGCATGTCCTGCTACTTCTGAGTTAGGGAACTTCTTCTTTGCTACGTTAGGAGATACTGCAGCATCGAACTGCATCTCGCCATCGATAGGAACGTCAGGAAGAAGCTTCTTTGTTCTCTCACAAGCGTTACGCATCTTTGTAACTGATTCATCCTTTGCAGAACCGTTTGTTGAGAAGCTGAGGAATGCAACCTTAGGATCAGCACCAAATGTCTTAGCACACTTGATTGTCTCAACTGCAACTTCTACAAGCTCATCCTCTGTAGGATCAATGATGATTCCGCAGTCTGCCATAGCGAGAACTTCGTTCTGTCCTGTAGCGCCCGGACGAACAAGGATGAAGCATGAAGAAACGATGTTGTTACCCGGCTTAGTTTTAACAAGCTGGAATGCAGGACGAACTGTATCAGCTGTAGAGTATGTAGCTCCACCAAGAAGGCAGTCGCCGTAACCCATTGTTACAAGCATTGTTCCAAAGTAGTTTGACTTTGAAAGGAACTCTCTAGCAGTCTCTTCTGTAGCACCCTTATGCTTACGAAGCTCTACGAACTTCTCAACCATCTTATCAAAATCTTCAAAATTATTAGGATCTATGATCTGAGCCCCTCTGATGTTGAAACCACTTTCCTCAGCAATCTTATGAACCTCATCAGGATTACCTACAAGGATAGGCTTCAGGAAATTGCTGGCAAGAAGTCTTGAAGCAGCTTCCAGAATACGAGGATCATTACCCTCTGTGAAAACTATTGTCTTAGGGCTCTTTTTAAGTTTTTCAATAACTTGTCCAAAAAAACCAATCATTTTATAATACCTCTCTTTATTAGATTTTTAATACTAGATATAACACATGTCATAATAAAACTTTACATTCAAAAATACAAGGGAAAATTATAGGGAATGTCCCTTAATTTCATGAAAAATATTCTTTATTTTAAAGAAAAATGTCCCATAAAATCACATGATTCCATGAAATGCGCTGAAGGTGAATCTGCAAGCAGTGATTTTTTATATACGAAGCCAACGGTTCTCGTGGGAATAGGTGGTGAGAGAGGTATCTCAACTATCTGTCCTTTCTCCAATTCGTCCAGAACAAATTCTCTTACGATTCCGGAAATGCCCATACCGATTGAAGCAAAGTCAATCAGAAGATCCATGTTATTAATTTCAAGGATATGTTCCGGGTTGATGTCATTATCGTAGAAGTAGCTGTCCAGATGCTTTCGGGTGATGTTGTTTTTCTCCAGAAGCATGAGGTTTGCACATTCAAGGATTTCTTTTGGACTTAGTTCATTCTCACCCTTTTTTCCATTTGCTTTATAACCTTCATCATCGTCAAGGTCAATTCCGTTAATTCTTGCCTCAACACGCCGCCTTATATC
>JAFWSY010000220.1 GCA_017519155.1 Eubacterium sp. | reverse complement strand
GGATAAGAGCGTAGACTTCAGTAAGAAGGTAACCGGTGGTGATGAGCTTCCTGGAGCAACTATACAGCTGACAGGTAAGACAACTGATGATAAGGGTAATGAAGTAGATGTTGTATTCAAGAAGGATGATGTTAAGATAGGTAAGGACGGAGAGCTTATTACTAAGGATGATACAACTACAACTCTTCAGTGGAAGTCAGGTTCTGAACCTACTAATATCAATAATCTTCCGGATGGAACTTATACTATGACAGAGACTGCTTCTCCGGATGCTGATAAGTACGAAATAGCTACAGATATTAAGTTTGAGATTAAGGACGGAAAGGTAACGATAACAAGTTCTGATACAACTGTTCTTAGTACAAATAAGGATGGACGTCAGGTTATCACTATGTTCGATGATCTAAAGGCACAGCCTACAGCAACACCGACAGAAGAGCCTACGCCAGCACCTACAGATGAGCCAACACCTGCACCAACGGAAGCACCAACAGAGGCTCCTACACCAACAGTAGCACCAACAGAGGTACCGACTAATGCTCCTTCAGTTACACCTACACCTGAAGTAACAACTCAGGAGGATACTGAAGAAGAGGAAGAAGACGATGACGATGATGAAGATGAGGATACAGGAACACTTGTTATAACAGTACTTGATGAGAAGACAAAGAAACCTGTTCCAAATGCTACAGTTGAAGTTACTAAGCCAAATGGAAAGAAGAAGACTTATACCACAGATGAAAATGGTAAGATTAAGATCAAGAATCTTCCTGAAGGTGAATACAAGGTAGAGGTAAAGAGCGTACCTGATGGATACACAGTTACAACCGGCAAGGTTGAAACGGTTGAAGTAGTAGCAGGAGAGACATCAGAGCATACAGCACTTATTACTTCATCATCAAGCAGCTCAAGTAGTTCAAGTTCAAGCTCAGTAAAGACAGGTGATAATGCTAAGGTAATTCCATTTATCATAGTAATGATCATATCACTTATCGGAATTGTAGCACTTGTAATTCGTAAGAAGCGCAGCTAGTATAATTACATAAAATACTAAAGAGGCAGGTACCGTATGGTCCTGCCTCTTATATCTTTGATAGAAAAATTAATCAAATGCCGCAATACTGAGTCTGTTCACTGCTTCTTCAATCCTGTCCATTGGGATTGAAGAGTAGTTGATCATATATGAATTCTTTGAAACAGGGGATATGTTTATCCCTTGTTTTTTTGCTTTTTCCAGAAATGTTTTCTCGTTTCTTTTCAGATCGAGCCTTAATATAAAATGTAATCCTGATTCTTCTTCATTGATGGTTGCTATTTTTCCGAGACTGCTTTCTCTTATACATCTGAGTAGCAGATTTCTTTTTCTTCTGGAGGAACTTCGCATCCTGTTTATATGCTTCTCATAATATCCGTCTGCTATAAAATGTGCCAAAGTGAGTTGCTCAAAAGTAGATACTGTACAAGCATAGAAGGAGAGAGTCTCATTATATTTGGCCATAAGATGATCCGGAAGTATCATATAGCTGATTCGGATAGTAGAAGCAAGGCTCTTGGTAAATGTATTCATATATATAACCCGTTCGCTATTATCTATGCTGTAAAGTGAAGGTATTGGAAGACCGGACAGACGAAATTCGCTGTCATAATCGTCCTCGATGATATATTTGTCCTTGAAATTATGTAAACCAATATTAGCCCATTCAAGTATTTCATATCTACGTTTTATAGGCATTGTAATACCTGTTGGAAAATGATGTGAAGGTGTGATATGAATTATGTCAACCGATTTTTCTGTAAGCTGTTCAGGTATAATACCATATTCATCCAGTGGTATTCTTTCGCTTATAACAGAGTTGGCCTTTAGTATCCGGTCGATTTTATCATAACCCGGTATTTCGCTGGCATATACTTTGCTCTGCCCAAGCAGCTGGATCAGGATATTATACATGATCTCTGTACCTGCACCGACTATAATGTTATTGGGATTAACGTTCATCCCTCGAAAAGCTTCAAGATAGTCAGATATAGCAAATCTTAGTTCTATAATTCCGTTGGAAGGGGAGTTCTGCATAAGGTAGTTCTGATCATCGGAAAGAATTCGTCTTGTGATCTTTGCCCAGGTGGAAAAGGGAAATGAGGCCGGATCAGCAGAATTAGAGTTAAAATCAGCAAAAGTGTTTTGGTTTACATAATACGGAACGCTGACTTTTGAATATATTACTTTCTCGTTTCTACTAGATCTGTTTATCTTATTTTCTTTATATAAATTCTTATCCGTTGGCAGAGACATACCTATGGAGAATATATCACTTACATAGAAACCCTTCTTGGGAAGAGAGTATATAAAACCCTCAGACATCAGCTGGTTATATGCATTTTCAACAGTGATAACGCTCACGGATAACTGACCGGCAAAGCTTCTTTTGGAAGGAAGCTTGGTATTGGCGCTAAGTTCACCGGACATGATATCTTTTTTTATATAATTGTAGAGCTGTTCATAGATTGGACTTTTATTATCTTCAAATGAATATGAAAGCATACATTTCTCCTTATTCAAATCTGACCTTATTAAAAATATCAAAACTGACTATTTTCAAAATACCAGTTTTAGTATACTATGTAGCAATCATAATATCAACAGACATCTCTTAATTAAGAGATGCTATATAATAAGATTTTAATTCATAGTAAGGAGGTTTACATAACTATGAAAAGAGTTTTAACAATTCAGGATATTTCATGCCTTGGTAAGTGCTCTGTTACAGTAGCTCTACCGATTATTTCAGCAATGGGAGTTGAGACTGTTATTCTTCCAACTGCAGTTCTTTCAACTCACACTATGTTTAAGGATTTTACCGTCAAGGATCTTACAGATCAGCTGGTTCCTATCACTGATCACTGGAAGAAGGAAAATGTACACTTTGACGCAATATATACAGGTTATCTTGGTTCAGCAGAAGAAATCGAAATTGCTAAGAAGATATTTGAAGAGTTCGGTGGAGATGATACTCTTATCTTTATCGATCCTGTTATGGCTGATAATGGAAAGCTTTATCCTGCATTTGATATGGAGTATGCTAAGCTGAATGCCGGTCTCTGTGGTAAGGCAGATATAATCGTGCCAAATGTAACTGAAGCATGCTTCATGACTGATACTGAATATAAAGAAGAGTACGATGAGGCTTATGTACTTGAGCTTCTTGATAAGCTTTCAAAGCTTGGTGCTAAGAAGGTTGTTCTTACAGGTATCGGACTCAGCGATGGTAAGACAGGTGTATATGGTCTTGATACTGAAACAGGAGAGAAAATCATATATCAGAATGATCGTGTTGATGCTTCTTATCATGGAACTGGAGATATATTTGCAAGTGTCGCAGTAGGCGCAATCACCAGAGGGCTTAAGCTTGAGGATGCATTTAAGATAGCTGCTGATTATACAGCTGATACAATCAAGGCTACACTTGATAATCCGGCAGAGCCTTGGTATGGAGTTGACTTTGAAACTACAATTCCTAAACTGGTAAACACACTTGCGGATTATGTAAACTAAGGGGCGGTCATACGTTACTTGAGTTATGTAAACTAACGCTTGATATACAGTATTTAAGTTATGTAAACTAGTGTTGGTTGCATGATAATTAATTTATGTAAACCAACTGGATTTACTCTACGATAATATTCTTATGTCAACGCTACTCATAAATAATGATAATTACATAAACGTTGATGCCGATAATATCTTTGGCATCAACGTTTTTATACTTTTGAAATAATTATAATTGTGTTATTATGACATAAGTGTTGCGTTCTTGCTTGTAGGAAAAACATGTAGATTTTTTAAGATATGATGTTCAAAATAGAATAATTATTGAAGAAAAGGTATCCATATTTAATTATTATAGCTATAATGCATAATGATTTAAATGATATTGTTCATTATCTATTAAATTATAAAAAAAGGTATCCTAAAATTGCATAAAGTGTGGTACCTTTTTAAATGTAATCATCAACGCTTGAACAACGAGCGCTTGAACAACGAGCGCTTGAACAGCGAGCTCTTGAACAAATGATTAAACGAAATATTAATAAATTAGCATTCTAAATTCAATAATAGATTGGGGGTATATAGCGTGGGAAGATTAATATGTGACAATATATCGGAAATTATTGATGATATTACAAATGACTATCGAAAGTCTCGTCCTATAGATAAGCAGGATATATTCGGACAGCCGGACAGAGATGCTGTTAAGGATATTATATATAAGCTTAACAGAATCGTATATGCAGGCTACTATGTAGACAGAACTTACAGGATATATAACCTTAGTACCACAATTGCTTCTGTAACTGAAGATGTGGCTTATAACCTTAATAAACAGATAGCTCTTTCACTTCATTTTGATGAAAGATTCGTTGATAAGTCTGAAGAAGAAATAAGAATGGTGGCTGAGGATTACACTGTTCAGTTTATGAGACAGATACCTCGTATCAGAGAGTTTCTCGATACAGATATAGAAGCTTTATATGTAGGTGATCCTGCTGCTGAAAGTAAAGATGCAATCATTATAGCTTATCCCGGACTTTTTGCCATAACAGTACAGAGATATGCTCATGTGCTGTATCTTCTTGAGGTTCCTATTCTTCCGAGAGTTATGACAGAGATAGCTCATTCAAAAACAGGAATAGATATTAACCCCGGAGCTACCATAGGCAAATACTTCTTTATCGACCACGGAACAGGTGTTGTTATAGGTGAAACCACCGTGATAGGTCAGAACGTAAAGATATATCAGGGCGTTACTCTGGGAGCTCTTTCAACGAGAGGCGGTCGCGGACTTATAGATAAGAAGCGTCATCCGACCATTGAGGATAATGTTACTATTTATTCAGGAGCATCCATTCTCGGTGGAGATACTGTAATCGGAGAGGGCTCTATTATCGGGGGAAATGTATTCTTAACCAAGTCTGTTCCGGCAGGAACCAAGGTTCACGTTGCTAACCAGGAGCTTACATTTGATGGTAAAAATATCAAAGAGCTTAAGGAAAAGGAAGATGAAAAAGACTGGTTCTATGTGATCTGATCACGAGATATAACCATATCTAACGGCATAGATTAAGCAATTTAAGACATATTTTAAAGAGGAAAATATGAAATACTACTTAGAAGAGTTTGAAGCCGTGCTTCAGGAAAAGAAATCCACCTATGACGGAATAACTCCGGAAGAAGCAAAGAAGCGCCTGGAAGAATTCGGTGAAAATAAATTGGTTGAAAAAGAGAAGGAAAGTCTGATAAAGAAATTCCTTCGTGAGATATGCGAGCCCATGACAATAGTTCTCATAATCGCTGCAGTGATTTCGGCGGTTACGGCTATATTTTCAGGAGAAGGCTTCGCCGATGTATTTATTATTCTTACTGTTGTAATAGTAAATGCAATATTAGGTGTTTACCAGGAATCAAAAGCAGAGTCCGCTATAGCTGCTCTTCAGGAGATAGCAGCTGCCACATCGAAGGTAATAAGAAGTGGTTCTGTAAGCGTTATTCCTTCGGCTGAACTGGTTCCCGGAGATGTTATATCGCTTGAAGCAGGAGACAGTGTCCCTGCTGATGCCCGTATCATTGAAGCCGCTTCTCTGAAGGTTGAAGAAGCAGCTCTTACAGGAGAGTCTGTTCCTTCAGAGAAAACTGCGGATGTTCTTGATCTGGGCGGTGCAACGGATATTCCTCTTGGAGACAGGGCAAATATGATCTATATGGGATCATCTGTCCAGTATGGAAGATGTAAAGCAGTTGTTACCGGCACAGGTATGGATACGGAAATGGGTAAGATAGCTGACCAGCTGTCTCAGGCAGGCGATGAGGAAACACCGCTTCAGATAAAGCTAAAAGAGCTGTCTAAGATTCTTTCCATAATGGTTCTTGTTATCTGCGCCGTTATATTTGCTATCAATATTATAAGAAATCTTGTTACAAATCAGGGACTGAATGGAGAATTCTTCATAAATACATTTATGATAGCCATATCACTGGCTGTTGCGGCTATACCTGAAGGTCTTGCGGCAGTTGTTACAGTACTTCTTTCCATTGGTGTAACCTATATGTCAAAGAAGCACGCTATTATCCGAAGACTTACTGCAGTTGAAACCCTGGGATGTACGGAAATCATCTGCTCAGATAAGACAGGTACACTTACACAGAACAAGATGACAGTAGTAGAGCATGTTACTATTACTGATGGGGCTGTAGAGGTAGAAAAAGATGCAGAAGGAAAGCTTCTTCCCGATGATGGTCTGTCTGATGATGGACACATCCTTATAATGGGAATGGCTCTCTGCTCCGATGCGGAGTGGGAGACAGATAAGGCTGTGGGTGAAGCTACCGAATGCGCACTGGTAACTGATGCAGCCAAGAACGGAATGCCTAAAGGCCTCCTGAATGATACCTATAAGAGAATAGGAGAAGCTCCTTTTGATTCTCTCAGAAAGATGATGACAACAGTTCATGAGGATAAGGAGGGAGGATACATCCAGTTTACCAAGGGTGCGCCCGACTGTGTTCTCAGCTGCTGCAGTTATTATCTTCTTGATGGAGAAGTGCATGAGCTTACTCCGGAAGTTATAAACAGAATTAAAACTTCAAACAAGAGCATGGCTGACAGAGCACTTCGTGTACTTTCTCTTGGATATCGTAAATACGAAAATGTACCGGAGGATTATTCTCCGGATGCTCTTGAAAATAACCTCATTTATGTAGGACTTATGGGAATGATCGATCCTATAAGACCGGAGGTTAAGGTTGCCATCGGCGAATGCCGCAAGGCCGGTATACGTCCTGTTATGATAACAGGAGATCACAGAGATACAGCTGTAGCTATAGCTAAAGAGCTGGGAATCTTAGAAGGAACAGATGAGAACGGAAATCCTGTAACCTACGAGGCTATAACAGGAGCTGAACTTGAAGAGCTTTCTGACGAATACTTCATGAAACATGTATCTGATTATTCAGTATATGCCAGAGTTCAGCCGGAGCATAAAGTAAGAATAGTAAATGCCTGGAAAGCACAGGAAAAGATTACAGCCATGACAGGTGACGGAGTTAATGATGCACCGTCCATTAAGTCGGCTGATATAGGTGTCGGAATGGGAATCACGGGAACAGATGTTACGAAAAATGTTGCCGACATGATACTCACTGATGACAATTTTGCAACGATAGTAGCTGCGGTAGCTGAAGGAAGAAGGATATATGATAACATACGTAAATCCATACAGTTCCTGCTTTCCTCAAACCTGGCTGAGGTTATAGCTATCTTTATAGCTACCATACTTAACTTTACAATACTTAAGCCGGCACACCTTTTGTGGATAAATCTTATAACAGACTGTTTCCCTGCTATCGGACTGGGAATGGAAGAAGCAGAAGCAGATACCATGACACAGGCTCCACGTAAGAAGTCAGATGGAATCTTCTCTGGCGGACTCGGAGTTGATGTGGTTGTTCAGGGATTTGTGATAGCAGTACTTACAGTAGTTTCTTATCTAATAGGACACTATTTAGAGAGCGGTACCTGGCAGATAGAGACATCAGCAGATGGTATGACCATGGCATTTCTTACACTTTCACTTATGGAAGTGTTCCACAGCTTTAATATGAGATCAAGGACTGCATCCATATTTTCACTGAAGAAGCAGAACAAAACACTGTGGCTTACACTGGCTATGTCACTAGTACTTACAATACTTATACTTTACGTACCGGTCCTCAGAAATCTATTCTCCTTCAGTGCGATAGATATAAAAGAGTTTCTTATAGCAGTCGGTATAGCAGTACTGATCATACCGATAGTTGAAATATCAAAGATAATAAAGCGAGCTAAAAAAAGATGACAATTTTTTATCAGGTGAAAAAGTGTCACCTAAAAAGGTGACAGTTGAACTTTTGTTCAAAGTGTCACATAGAGTCATCTTTTGGAAAGGAAGATAAATGGCTGAACAATTATACACAATACCCGTAAATGACGCATTTTCCGCAGACTGCGAATGTCCTTTATGCCTTATGGCCAGAGATCTGGAGCGAAATGCCATCGAGTTTACAATGGGACCCAGTTATATGGAGGATGATAACAGAGAGGTAACAGATAAGCTTGGCTTTTGTCCTAAGCATATTCGTATGATGTATGCTGATAAGAATAAGCTTGGCGTTGCGCTTATGCTGAACACACATATGAATAAAACAAACAGAGAGCTTAAGGCTCTGGCGGACAAGGATAGTCCGTTGGCTAAGGGACTTTTTTCAAGAAAGGTTGACAAGTCTCCGGTTGTCAGATATATTGAAGAACTGGAATCCAACTGTTTTGTTTGTCAGAGAATTAATCCTGTATTTGACAGATATGTACACACCATATTCCATATGTGGAAGAAGGATCCTGAATTCAAGGAAAAACTTTCCTCTTCAAAGGGCTTCTGTACATATCATTACGGTATTCTTTATGACAAGGGAGCTGAGTTCCTGAATCAGAATCAGTATGCAGAGTTTCTGCAGGTGCTTAATAAGGTATATTTTGAAAATATGGAGAGGGTCAATTCAGATGTATCCTGGTTCATAGATAAGCACGATTACAGAAATAAGGAGGCTGACTGGAAGAATTCCAAGGACAGCATTCCAAGAGCTATTATAAAAACAGAGCATACGATTATAGAAGAGTAACGATAGGTTTACATAAAGTTACTAAAGAGGGGAATTACGAGGGAAAGTAGCAGTAAGGAGTAGTAATGAGTAAGAAGAAGACGGTGGAGTCATCCCAGAAAACAAATCAGAAGACGACCCAGACAGCAGCATCAAAGATTAAATCCATTAAGTCCGGACCGGACATTACGGAAGTGTTAGCTGATGAAGAAGAGTTTTACGATGACGAGACTGAGAACCTGAAAACCGATGTTTTGGAAGCTGAAGCTAAAACAGCTAAAACAGAAAAATCTGAAGCTTCAAAAACAGAAAAAGCAGAAAAAGCAAAAGCAGAGAAAACGGAAGCTGTTAAAAAAGATACTTCTAAAAAGGAAACAGCAAAGAAGGAAAAGGGCTTCAAGGCATTTCTTAAGAGAAAGGATATCGAGATCTCTCTCAAGAGATATGGTATCGATGCACTTGGTGCCATGGCTCAGGGACTCTTTTGTTCGCTTCTCATAGGTACTATTATAAATACCATAGGAACTCAATTTGATATAGAATTCCTTAAACAGCCGGTTGTTACTGTTGGTGAAGCAACTTATACAGTAGGCGGTCTTGCACAGGCAATGAGCGGTCCTGCAATGGCGGTAGCTATTGCGTACGCTTTAAAATGTCCACCTCTTGTTATGTTTTCAATGATCACAGTCGGATTTTCGGCAAATGCACTGGGTGGTGCTGGTGGTCCTCTTGCAGTTCTTTTTATTGCTATAATAGCTTCAGAATTTGGTAAAGCTATTTCAAAAGAAACAAAGGTTGATATACTTGTTACTCCTATAGTAACGATTGGAATCGGAGTTTTCCTTTCGTGGCTTATAGCACCGGGACTCGGTAAGATAGCCATGAAGGTCGGAGATATAATCATGTGGGCTACAGAACAGCAGCCATTCATTATGGGTATCCTAGTTTCTGTAGTTGTAGGTATAGCACTTACACTTCCTATATCATCAGCAGCTATATGTGCTGCACTTCAGCTGACCGGACTTGCCGGTGGAGCGGCAGTGGCAGGATGTTCTGCTCAGATGATAGGCTTTGCAGTAGCTTCTTTCAAAGAGAACAAATGGGGCGGTCTTGTATCACAGGGTATCGGAACATCCATGCTTCAGATGGGTAATATAGTTAAGAACCCACGTATATGGCTGGCACCTACACTGGCATCTGCAATTACGGGACCTTTAGCAACCTGTCTCTTCCACATGGAAATGAACGGTGCTCCTATATCATCGGGTATGGGTACCTGTGGTCTGGTAGGTCAGATAGGTGTATATACAGGCTGGGTTAATGATGTGGCATCAGGAGCAAAGGCTTCCATCACTACCATGGACTGGGTAGGACTTGTACTTATATCACTTGTTCTTCCTGCAATACTCACATTGATTTTTGATAAGATATTCAGAAAGCTGGGATGGGTTAAAGACGGAGATATGAAACTGTCATAGAATAAACTTAATCATTTATAAGCAGTAATCTTAATTAATTTTTAAGATTACTGCTTATTTTTTTAATTATTTTTTTCTAAAATTCACATGAAATCAGGAAAAACTAATTCCAAGTTATGTCTTTACCAAGTGTTTCTAAGTATTGGGATAAGTAAAGAAAGGATAAATAAATGAAAAAGAACAGTAAGAAAATGGTGATGTGTAAAGCTCTAAAAAGAAGTATGTGTATCGCACTTGCAGCTATGATGCTGGCATGTGCTTCAGGATGTTCCGGAGGTTCAGCCGGTTCCGGAGCGGATAGCAGCAGTTCTTCAGGAAAAAATAAAGATATTATGCAAAGCAATGTTGCTCAGGCTAAAACCATGTCGGAGAACTATGTATTTGCAACTAATGACATGAATGTAACAGGTATGGAAGGAGAACTGGTAGCAACTGCAATTAACGGTGATTATTTATATGCACTTACTAATCAGTGGACTCCGGATGCTACCAATAATGATGCAGAGTCGGAAGAATACGTATCGGGAACTTCCATATACAGGATATATAAGATATCAAAGGAAGGAGGAGCAGCTGAGAAGGTATTCGAGTCAGAGGATTTAAAAGATGATTATATATATAATCTGGATTTCAACCAGGATGGTACTCCTATTGTGTGCAGGAGCTGCTATGATGTGAACTCCGGAAATGAAACGAGAAGCTTATGCAGAATAGAAGGTAATAAACTTGTTTCAGATTATGATCTGGATAAGCTTCTTTTGGACGGTAATGATATGTTTGGAGTCCTTGTAGATAAAAACAACAATGTGGTCATATATACCGATACTGAGATAAAAATTTATGACAGAGAGATGAAGGAAGTGGCAGTAAAGTCATTTCAGAATGTATTTATCTATAAGGTTAATCTGACAAAGGATAACGATATAGCAGCTATTATGGAGACATATGATGAAAAAGAAAATGAGGGCGCTGCCAAGATTGTCATACTTGATGTAAATAGCTACGAAGTAAAAAAAGAATGTGTTCTGGATAAGTTTTCATACGGTGGTGGAATTGTCAAAGGAAACGGTGCCTATGATTTATATTACAGCACAAATAACGGTATCTATGGATATATGATCAATGATGAAAAATCAGAAAAGATAGTGGACTATTCTGCATCAGATATAAACTCAGGTGATCTTGGAACTATTATCATGTTGGATGAGAATACATTTATAGCTGCCGAATATACCTGGGCAGAGGATAGTATAAAGGGAAGCACATTTAAGTTTAATAAATATACTAAGGTGGATCCGTCGGATGTGGCTGACAGAGTAGTTCTCACTTATGCATCTATCTACGGAAATGAACAGATAAAAAGAGATATAAAGGATTTTAACAATTCTCAGTCCAAGTACAGGATCAATATAGTTGACTACAGTGAGGAAAATGATCCATATGCAAAACTCAGTGCAGATATAGCTGCGGGTAATCTTCCGGATATCTATGAGTTATATGACAGAATAGGAGATATATCTCTTGAACAGATGATTTCAAAAGGCCTTATTGAAGATATGGCTCCTTATATAGAGAAGGATAATGATACAAATCTGGATGACCTTGTTCCGGCAGTGAAAAATGCCATTTCAAAGGATGGAAAGGTGTATGTTCTGTCTCCGTGCTTCTCACTGTATACGCTTGTGGGAAGAGCTTCCGAAGTAGGAAAGGAACCGGGCTGGAACTTTGACGAGATGAAGAAATATCTGGATACCAAAAAGGATGTACAGCTGTTCTATTCAAATAATAAGACTGATATTCTTAGAGCGTTTATGGAAGGCTGTGGGAATGAATTCATAGACTGGGAAAATGGAAAATGTAATTTCGACTCACAGGATTTTAAGGAGATTCTCGAGATAGCTAACAGAGGTACAAACGAGGAGTTTAATTATGACGAGGATGCTCCTTCAGAACCTAAGATGATCATGGATGGCAAGAGAGCCTTTGTAGATGGAATTATATCCCCTGATGATATGAATCGTATGGATAAAGTGTTCAAGGGTGATTATTGTATAAAAGGTTATCCGGGATCAAAGAAAAGCGGTTCAAGTATATATCTTGATAACATGCTTGCTATCTCTTCCAAATGTGAAAATAAAGATGCGGCCTGGGAGTTTGTAAAAAGATATTTAACCGAAGATTATCAGGGTAAGAATTACAGAAATATGTGGGGCTTACCTACAAGAAAAGATGTTCTTGAAGTCTATTTTGAATCAAGAAAAGTTACTAAGGAAACTAAGGATAAATACGGAAATGATATTATCCCTTTAAATGGCTCCTATGGATGGGAAGATCTTCAGTTGAAAATGGAACCGGATACAGACGAAACAATAAACACATTCAAAGATGCTTTAGAACATGCTGACGGTCTCTGGACCACAGATAAAGCGATAAACGATATAGTGGCAGAAGAAGCAAAGGCATATTTTGCTGGTGACAAGTCTCTTGATGAAGTTGTTAATCTGATTCAGAACAGGGTGAATACATATATAAATGAAAACAAATAAGCTTAAAAAAGATTTCCTATTCATAAGTCCCAGTCTCACAGGAGTACTTATATTCTTTATCATTCCCTTTGGGGTTGTTATCTACTATTCAGGAATTGATGGTGTAGTAAGCAGAAATCCTGTAGGACTTGGGAATTATGTAAACCTAATGCGTAATACGGCATTTCAAAATGCTGCGAAGAATACAGCGGTTTTTTCACTTTTTGCTGTCCCTCTATCAATAATACTTTCATTGGGAATGTCTCTTGTTCTTGAACAGAGCATTCCCATGAAGAGTGTTATAAGAACCTTTTTTCTAAGTCCCCTTATGGTTCCCACAGCATCGGTTGTTCTTATATGGCAGGTAATGTTTGATTATCACGGCGTGGTAAATGAGGCGATGAAACTGATGGGGCTGAGTTCGGTGGACTGGATTAAATCAGACTATAGTCAGTGGGTGGTTGTTATCCTGTTTCTATGGAAGAACCTGGGGTACAACATGGTACTCTTCATGTCAGCTCTTTCCAATATTCCAAAGGATATCCTGGAGGTGGCAAAGCTGGACGGAGTGGGAATGTGGAAAACCTTCTGGTATATAAAAATGAGATTCATAACACCATCGATATTTTTTGTGGGTATCATATCTCTGATCAATTCTTTTAAGGTATTCCGTGAAGTATACCTTCTTGCGGGCGATTATCCCTATGACAGTCTCTATATGCTTCAGCATTTTATGAATAATACCTTCAGAAGTCTGGATTATCAGAAACTGTCATCAGCTGCAATAGTCATGTCTCTGGTTATGATAGTGATAATAGGAATACTTTTTATTTCTGAAAACAAACTGAGCCGTGATCTGGAAGGCTGAAAAATGAAAAAAAATAAAAGTATAATTGGAAAAATAATAATAACATTAATAGTTTTTGTATTTGCTCTGTCATTTATACTTCCCACCTTTCTGACATTTATGAATTCATTTATGTCTGAACAGGAGATAAGCTCCAACTATGGAGTGATATTTGATATGCATGCTGATGAAAGCTCCGGTGATGAAGAAGGCGGAGAAAGAGTAAACTATCACAGTGATCTGGTAAATCTTAAGCTGATTCCGGATATGGTGGTGGGAAGTCAATATGAAGCTGTTCTTCTGAAAAGCCCCGATTATCTGATGAAATTCTGGAATGCCTGTTTTCTGGTTATTCCAATCGTCATCGGTCAGCTTCTTGTGGCACTGGGGGCTTCCTACAGCTTTATGAGATTCAGAGGAAGACTGAAGGAGATAATCTTTTTCGTTTATATAATCCTCATGCTAATGCCATACCAGGTAACACTTGTTCCTAATTATCTTGTGGCGGATAAACTTGGGATACTGGATACCAGATGGAGCATAATTCTTCCGGGAGTTTTTTCAACCTTCAGTGTATATCTGCTGACTAAATATATGAGACGTATCCCGGAAGCTATTATCGAGGCAGCACAGCTGGACGGAGCAAATGAATGGCAGATATTTAAATCGATAGTTATTCCCCTTTGTAAGGGGCCTATTACATCCGTAGCAATACTGGTCTTTATAGATTATTGGAATATGGTTGAACAGCCGCTTATTATGATGAGCAATTCTTATTATCATCCGCTGTCGGTATTTCTTTCGCAGATAAACAGCGGAGAGATAGGGCTGGCATTTGCTGTTGCCACGATATATATGATACCTCCGATACTTATATTCTTATACGGAGAAGAATACCTGATAGATGGAATATCTTCCATGACAGGAGTGAAAGGATAGAAAGATGAAAAAGAATATACGTAATATAACAATAGTATTTCTGGTGGTGCTGGCGCTGCTTACATTTTTCTCAAATACCATCATGAATTATTCGCTTCCGGAGGTTTCAACTGTAACGGTTGCAAGAGGAAGTGTATCCAAGAAGGTAAAAACTCAGGGAAATACTGAGATAAGTAAGGATGTGGAGATTACTGTTAGCGGAGAGAGAGTCGTTAAGGATATATTCTTTGAAAACGGCGACAGTGTTAAGGAAGGCGATGTGATCATGTCCTTTGAAAAGGAGGAGAATCAGGAGCTTTCCGAGGCTGAGGATTCCCTGGAAGATATGGAATACAATTACAAGAAATCTCAGCTTAGAGAGAAAACCGACTATACCGAAAATGAAAAAGAGATAGAGAGTGCAAGAGAAGATCTGACAGTGGCTCAGGAGGCGGTGGAAAAAGCTGAGAAGAATAAGAGCAAGCTTTCCAAGGCTAAGAAGGAGGCTGAAAAAGCTGAGGCCGCTTTCGAAAAAAAGAATGAGGAAGTGACCGAGCTTCAGGCAAAGGTAGATGAATACAGCAAGATAGAAAACTACGAAGGCGATGTGGACGTGGATAAGCTGGTGGAGAAGCTTTCCAAGGCCAAGAAGAAGCTGGCGGAACTTCAGTCAGAGCTTGATGATGCAAATGATAAGGTAACTAAATTATCGGAGAAAAAATCAGTTAAATCAGCTGAGGAAGATCTT
>JAFWSY010000219.1 GCA_017519155.1 Eubacterium sp. | reverse complement strand
CTTCGGCGCGCCGCCCCCCAAGGGCCAGGAGCTGGACGACCACTACTACGGCTCCATCAAGCCCCGGGTGGCGGCCTTTATGGAGGAGCTGGACCGGGAGCGTTATAAATATACTCTCGAAGATAATATAGAAGCACAGTATAACAAGGTTCATGATGAGATAACACGTGAACTTGCAGGACTTATAGGAAAGGAGGAAGACTAATGCCGAAGGAATATCGTACTATACAGGAAGTTGCCGGCCCACTTATGCTGGTAAAGGATGTAGAAAATGTAAAGTATGACGAGCTTGGTGAGATATAGCTTGCAAATGGCGAGAAGCGTCGTTGTAAGGTTCTTGAGATAGATGGCTCTAATGCATTGGTTCAGCTCTTTGATGCTGCAACAGGTATCAACCTGGAGAGCAGTAAGGTTAAGTTCCTTGGACGTTCACTTGAGCTTGGAGTTTCAGGTGATATGCTCGGTCGTGTCTTTGACGGACTTGGTCGTACTATAGATGGTGGTCCGGAGATTCTTCCGGATGCACGTATGGATATCAATGGACTCCCTATGAATCCTGCTGCAAGAGCATATCCTTCAGAGTTTATCGAGACAGGTGTTTCTGCCATCGATGGACTGAATACACTTGTTCGTGGACAGAAGCTGCCTATTTTCTCAGCTTCAGGTCTTCCACATGCTCAGCTTGCTGCTCAGATAGCACGTCAGGCTAAGGTTAAGGGTAAAGACGAAGATTTCGCCGTTGTATTCGCTGCTATGGGTATCACTTTCGAGGAAGCCAACTTCTGCGAGGAGTCATTCCGTGAGAGTGGAGCTATCGACAGAACAGTTCTTTTCATAAACCTTGCTAATGACCCTGCCGTAGAGCGTATATCTACACCTCGTATGGCACTGACAGCTGCAGAGTTCCTTGCATTTGAAAAGGGCATGCATGTCCTTGTAATTATGACAGATATTACTAACTACGCAGATGCACTTCGTGAGATAAGTGCTGCCCGTAAAGAGGTTCCGGGACGTCGTGGTTATCCGGGATATATGTACACTGACCTTGCTACTATGTATGAAAGAGCAGGTCGTCAGCGTGGTAAGAACGGATCTATAACAATGATTCCTATCCTTACTATGCCTGAGGATGATAAGACACATCCTATTCCTGACCTTACAGGATACATTACAGAGGGACAGATCATCCTTAGCCGTGAGCTTTACAGAAAGGGTATCACACCTCCTATCGATGTTCTTCCTTCACTTTCACGTCTGAAGGATAAGGGTATCGGTGATGGAAAGACAAGAGCAGACCATGCTGCAACTATGAACCAGCTGTTCTCTGCTTATGCCCGTGGTAAGGAAGCAAAGGAACTGATGGTTATCCTCGGTGAAGCTGCACTTACAGATATCGATCTTCTTTATGCTAAGTTTGCAGAGGAGTTTGAAAAGAAGTATGTATCACAGGGATATCAGGCAGACCGTGATATTCAGGAGACACTTGATATCGGATGGGAACTGCTTAGAATACTTCCTAGATCCGAGCTGAAGAGAATTAATGATAAGTTCCTGGATCAGTACTATGCGCGATAAAGCATAGAAGTGTCTGCGTAGCAGACAGTAGAGTGCGTAAGCACGTACCTTCCGAATGAGAGAGCATAGAATGCTTTATCTTAATAAATAATTGAGGTGTTATATGGCAACACAGAACATAATTCCAACACGAATGGAATTAACCCGTTTGAAGAAAAAACTTAATACTGCCGTAAAGGGTCACCGTCTCCTGAAGGATAAGCGTGATGAGCTCATGCGTGAATTTCTTGAACTTGTAAAGGTCAACATGGAACTTCGTGAGAAGGTTGAGAAGGGAATTGATGCGGCTAATAAGAATTTTGTGCTTGCTAAGGCCGGTATGTCTGAACAGACTCTTCGAACAGCTATGATGGCTCCTAAGCAAGAGGTGAGCCTTATTCAGGATAAGAAGAATGTAATGAGTGTTGACATTCCTGTATTTGATTTTAAGACACGTACACCGGATGAAAACGACATATATTCCTATGGATTTGCATTTACTTCCGGAGATCTTGATATGGCTGTCAGCTCACTTTCAGATGTTTTTCCTGATATGCTTAAGCTGGCTGAAGTCGAGAAGTCCTGTCAGCTCATGGCTGCTGAGATAGAGAAGACCAGACGTCGTGTTAATGCTCTTGAGCATGTTATCATTCCTGAGACACAGGAGAGTATTAAGTATATAACAATGAAGCTTGATGAGAATGAAAGATCAACTCAGGTAAGACTTATGAAGGTTAAGTCTATGATGCTTGAAGAGGCTCATCATTATAAAGATAAAGAATAAATTATTTAGATTATTGTTTTGTAATAATTCTAAAACAAGATTATAATCATAAAAAAAGAAGTCTGACTGAGGAGACTGAGGTGGTCCCCCAAAGTTAGACTTCTGTTTTTTTATTTTTTCTTTCTTATCCCTTTTCGGTATGCATATATGTCAGAGCACCTTTCATTACCTCTTTCGGATCAGAACCCAGCTTTATCCAGTCTCCGATCAGGGAAGAGGGAAGGATGAGAGGCATACGGTCATGTATCTCTGCAACCTCCGGTCCTGGCTCTCTTGTAAGAATGACGAAGGTTGGGTAGTTATCTTCTATACGATATAGCCCACAGAGCCAGGTAACATCTGATTCTTTAGGCTTAATCATATATCTATCGCCTATTTTCGTAGTTCCATCATTTCCTATTATATGTTCCTATTCGATATAATAGCTTGCCGGTATTATACATCTGTGATTAAGCCAGTCGTATTTGAAGGTTGGCTTCTCATAGGCGGTTTCGGAACGGGCATTTAGAAGGAGTTTTCCTCCCTTGTTAGGATTTGTATAGCCCTATTTCATAGGGAAAACTGTCTGTTCTCCTCTCGGATTAGGAGCGAGGACAGGAACAACGTCTGTTGGTCTGATTTCTCCCTCAGTCTTTACCGGAGAGCTTAAGTTCAAGGCAAATCGTTTTGCGAGAGGCGATATTTTTACGTCTTCGATAATCTGCTTAAGTTTTGGAGTTGAGGGAGAGAGGTAGTAACGGGTACACATAGTCTTTGATCTCTTTCTTTTTTCTTATTTCGAAGTTTATCGTATTGAGTTTATTTGTCAAGGATATGTTTTCGATAGATAGATGAGGGGCAAGGGACTAGTGGGTAGATTACTCAAGATTATGGTTGTTTTTTTTCGTAATATAGAATAGTATACACACCAACAGCTGCTCCGACGACTAAGCTAACAACTCAGGTCAACCCAACCACGGCCCCTACGGAGTCTGTAACTCCAACTGTGGCTCCGTGTCCGGCAGTGAAGAAGGATAAGGTAACTACATTCAGTATAAAGAACAAAGCTAAGATAAAGGCATCTGCAAAGATCAAGATAAAGGACAAGGATAAGATAAAGAAGATTACCCTGAATGGAAAGACAATCAAAATCAAAAAGAATAAGACTTCCTTTACACTTAAGCTTAAGTCTTATAAGAAGATGCTTAAGAAGAAGGGTAAGTTGAATACGCTTAAAGTTACTGATAAGAAGGGTAATGTAAAGTCAATCAAATTCAAAATGAAATAATATGTATAAAACCAGTCTTATTCCGGAAGGTATAAGACTGATTTTTCTTGTCCGATATACTTTATGGAAGTATAATAAAAACCATATTGGAAATGGCAATAGTGTTTGCTGCCAAGAAAAACAAGAATAACAATGATAAAAGAGAGCAGCATTACGAGGATATTCATAAGATATCTGAGATTTTGGATAAGAAAAAGAAATAGGATATGTATAAGAAGGGGAAATGGATATGGATACTTTTAGAAATATGATGATGCAGTATAGGGACGTATAGAATGTAGTCATGATTTTTGCCGCTATAGGAGCAATAGTTGTATTGTATTTAATAATTAAGATAATTTGGATGATATGCTCCGGCAGTCTTAAGTTAGAAGCTACCCTTACTGATAAGAGGCAGGACAAGAAGATTAAGGAACAAGAGAAGGAGATAGACCGATTAAATACTGAAATCGAAAAACTTCAGAATATATCTAATGAGATAAATGATTTAAAGAAGAAATTAAAGTAGTTCTTTGTACTGGGAGGAAATGACAAGAATGATTCAAATAACACCGGAAGAATTAAGTAAAAAATATGTAAAAGATGCGCTTCCTGTGGCGCTGATTATTTCGATTGTTTCGGCAGTAGTAATCTGTTCCCTTTGTTTTACACCGTTACTTCATATGATGTCTACTGTGGCACTTACTATTATTGGAATATGTTTAGGAGTGGCGTTCCTTTTTGCTATATGCAGAGTTATATCAGTTCTCGTATTGGCAGGAATTATTAAAAGCGGAAAGTATACAATTGAGCAGACATTAGTTTTGAAATATCAGTTTTATACAACCAGAAGGCTTACCTATCTATATGCAGTTCTTGATAATAACAAGTTTTGTAATGTATGGACCAGTCCGTTCTATAGTAAGGGAACAGAAGTATACTTTGTTTCACTGAATGGATCTTTGATGGAGAACGAAGTTATTATCAGAGTTTAAAGAATTAGAGACATTAATATAAGAAGTCTAAAAACAGCTTAAGAAGAAAGGCTTAAGAAGAAAGGCAAGTGGATATGTGGGCGGTATGTGTTTTGTTCAAAGATTAATGCCTTTTGAAAAAAAGGTACCACTTTTTTAGCAGGAAATCTTCTTAAAATATATAGTTTGTGCAGGATATAGTCAAAAAGTAAGAAAAGGTACCATGATATTCTTTATATCAATGGTGCTTTTTTAGAAAATAGCATAATATTTTGAACATATATGTGTAATCATTGGATTTAAAGCATTATTTCAGGTACCTTTTTAACATAATCGATATACATGTGCACAGGGAAGGTGAGTTGTTGTGTCGAAGACACTTATTTATTTATATTCGAAGACACTAATTTATTTATATTTCATTTGCCATAAGTATACTTTCAGTTTATAATGAATACATGGGGTACTTTTAGTTACTTGTTTTATGGACTAAGGGGGTATTAATATGGCAGCACTTATAAAATGTCCGAATTGTGGTTCCACCAGACTTGTTTTAGTTAAGACAGCTACAGGTTTAGCAGGTAAGATGGGTATGAAGATTTATGTTTGTCAGAACTGCGGTAAGGAATCAAAGATTAAAGATAAAAGATAATAATAAAGGTCCGAACTATGTTCGGACTTTTTTGCATGCGCTGGAGACGGCGGTCAGGTACGGATTATTAGCTTAAACTACTGGATTTGGAGGTATTAATTAAATGAGGGTTTATCTGAATAATGACTGGAAGTTTTCTGAAGAATTTACTGAGGATATGATCAAGGTTGATTTTAATGATAATGAAATGGAAGATGTCAGGGTTCCGCATACTGTTAAGGAAACGCCATTTCATTATTTTGATGAAAGCCTGTATCAGATGGTTAGTGGATACAGAAAAACTTTTGATGTTCCAAAGGACTGGGAAGGAAAGAGACTTCTTATTACCTTTGATGCAGTGGGACATGACGCTGTTCTCTATGTGAATGGGATAAAAGCGGCTGAACATCATACGGGTTATACCGCATTTACCACGGATATTACTGAACATGTAAAGGTTGGGGAGACAAATGTCCTGACTGTAAGATGTGACAGCAGGGAAACTCTTAATACCCCTCCTTTTGGCTTTGTTATTGACTATATGACCTACGGCGGAATATACAGAGATGTTTATCTGGATGTTAAGGAGAAGGAATATATAAAGGATATATTTATCAAGACTAAACTTGCCGATAAATATGAAGAAGACGGAATAGTTAAAGTAAAGTCTTCGCAGATCATCTCTGAAGTTACATTTTCAGATGCTGTTAAGCCGGAGGAGGATCTGATCGTAAGACAGTATATAAGAAGACTTCCTCATGGTTATTATAAAGAGCTTTCAGATATATCTCTGGGTACTGTAAGTTCTAAAGGAAGAGCTCAGGACAATACATATGAGATCGATAATATAACCGGAGAAGTTGAGCTGTGGGATGTGGATAATCCTGTCAGATATGAGATAAAGACTGAGCTTATAAGAAAGGGAACTGATACAGTTCTTGATACAAATGAAACTAAAATAGGCTTCAGAAGGGCTATGTTCAAAACTCATGGTTTCTATCTGAATGGCCGTAAGATAAAGATAAGGGGACTGAACCGTCACCAGAGCTATCCTTATGTGGGCTATGCCATGCCTAAATCCATGCAGCAGCTGGATGCGGATATATTAAAGAATAAGCTGGGACTTAATGCAGTTCGTACTTCTCATTATCCGCAGAGTCAGCATTTTATAGACAGATGCGATGAGATAGGACTTCTTGTATTTACCGAGATTCCGGGCTGGCAGCATATTGGCGACAGTGACTGGAAGGATCAGGCGGTGGAAAATGTACGCGAGATGGTTACTCAGTACAGAAATCATCCGTCCATTATCCTCTGGGGTGTCCGTATCAATGAATCCGTAGATGATGATGAATTCTATAAAAGAACCAATGAGCTCTGTAGAAAGCTGGATCCTACACGTCAGACCGGCGGTGTAAGATATCTTAAGAAGAGCAGTCTTCTTGAGGATGTATATACTTATAATGATTTTTCTCATATGGGAAGTAATAAGGGCTGTGAGAAAAAGCAGGATATTACTTCCGATATGGATAAGCCGTATATGATTACAGAGTATAACGGTCATATGTTCCCTACGAAGTCCTTTGACTGGGAAGAGCATAGACTGGAACATATGAAGCGTCATGCAGCAGTCATTAATGAAGCTGCAAAGTATAATGATATAACAGGTACATTTGGCTGGTGCATGTTTGATTATAATACTCATAAGGATTTCGGAAGCGGTGACAGGATATGCTATCATGGCGTTCTGGATATGTTCCGTAATCCTAAGCTTGCTGCCTATGTTTATAGTATGCAGCAGGATAAGGAGCCTGTTCTTATGATAAGCTCCACCATGGATATCGGTGAGCATCCCGGTGGAAACAGAGGAGATGTATATATCCTTTCAAATGCCGACAGTGTAAAGATGTATAAGAACGGACGCTTCCTTAAGGAGTATTTCACTAAGGACAGTGAGTACGAAAATCTTGCACATGGTCCTATCCTTATTGATGACTATATCGGTGATGCCATTGCTGAGGGTGAGCCGGATATGGGAAGAAAGCAGGCTGAGGATCTGAAGAGTCTCTTCAATGAAGTATCCAAGGTCGGACTTTATGGCATGTCTAAGAAGATGATGGCCAAGGCCGGTTATATAAGTGTTAAGTATAAGATGAGCATGACTGACGCAGTAGCTCTCTATAACAAATATATAGGTGACTGGGGCGGTGAATCCACTGAGTTTAAGTTTGAAGCCATAAAGGATGGTGAGATAGTTAAGACTCTTGTGGTTACAACAATGAAGGAAATGTCACTTCTTGTTGAGACAAGTCATGTAAAGCTTGTTGATGATGAAAGCTATGATGTGGCAGCTGTTAATATCAGAGCCATAGATGAAAACGGAAATATACTTCCTTTTGCAAATGATCCTATAAGTCTCAGTACCATAGGACCTATAGAGGTTATCGGACCGAGCATTATCACACTTCAGGGTGGAATGGGCGGAACCTATGTAAGGACAACCGGTAAAAAGGGAGAGGCTAAGCTCATCATTACGCCTCAGTTCGGAGCATCCAAGGAAGTGAAATATTCTGTATCATAATGATGTCAAAAGGTACTTTTGTCATCTGCGTCAGAATATAAGAAAATAAGTGAAAAGGTAATAGAAAGGACATATGAAGCAGGGGTAAAAAACTAATAAGGAGGAAGTTGTATGGAGCTTGGATTTAAGGAGAAACTTTCTTACGGTCTGGGCGCTATAGGCAAGGACATTGTCTATATGCTGAGCGCCAGCTATGTTCTATATTATTTCCAGGATGTACTGGGGGTAAATGCTGTGGCTATGGGTATCATACTTATGGCTGCAAGGGTTTTTGATGCATTTAATGATCCTATTATGGGAATAATTGTTGCAAAGACAAAAACACGCTGGGGTAAATTCAGGCCCTGGCTTATGATCGGTACACTTACAAATGCTGTTATTTTGTTTCTTATGTTTGCCTGTCCGCCTACCCTTGATGCAAGCGGGCTTGTGGCATATGCAGCCATTACTTATATACTATGGGGAGTAACCTATACTATGATGGATATTCCTTACTGGTCCATGATTCCTGCATTTACCAAGACAGGTAAGGAAAGAGAAGGACTTACAACTCTGGCACGTTCCTGTGCAGGTGTGGGTTCTGCTCTTGTGACTATATTTACTGTTATGATAGTAAATGCCATCGGTAAGGGGATAGCCGGAGCTGATGCCACTGCAAGGCAGGTTGAGATAGCAGGCTTTAAATGGTTTGCGCTTATAGTAGCAGTTCTGTTTATTGTGTTTATCACTATTACCTGTATAAATATAAAGGAAAAAGCTACTGTAGATATGGAGTCACCTTCTGTTGGACAGATGTTCAAGGCACTCCTGTCAAATGATCAGGCCATGACTATTGTTATTGCCATAGTTCTTATAAACAGTTCTGTATATATTACCTCAAATCTGGTTATATATTTCTTCAAATATGATTTCGGCGGAGAAGGCTGGAAGGGCAGCTATACTTTCTTCAATATGTTTGGTGGTGCAGTGCAGATACTGGCCATGATGCTGTTTTATCCGCTGCTCAGAAAGTTTGCCAGCAATATTAAGGTATTCTATATATGCCTTGCCAGTGCTGTGACGGGATATGCGGTGCTGTTTGCCATTACATTTACCAGCATGGCAAATGTATTCATTCTCTTTATACCGGGCTTCTTTATATTCGGAGCCAATGGTGTGCTTCAGGTTCTTACAACTGTATTTCTTGCAAATACCGTTGATTACGGTGATCTGAAGAATGGAAGAAGAGATGAATCGGTTATATTCTCCATGCAGACTTTTGTGGTTAAGCTGGCCTCCGGTGTGGCAGCGCTGATAGCTGCCATATGTCTTGCCATGAATAATCTTAAGGATGCATCGGGTGATGAAGCGGAGCAGCTCTATGATTTTTCTAAGGATGTATCGGCTGCTTCTAAGCTGGGACTCAGAATGACCATGACTGTTATTCCGATAGTTGGTCTTATTATTGCGGTTATTGTATTTAAGAAGAAGTTTATTCTTACTGATAAGAAGATGGAAGAGATAACGAAAGAGATAGCTGAGAGATAGATATGGTTATTAACGGTGATAGATATTTTATACTGAATACGAAGGATACTACCTATGCCATCCGTGTTATGCCTTCAGGTCATCTGGAGCATATGTACTACGGTAAAAGGATAAGAGTAGCTCATTCTCTGGACGGTCTTTATGAGAGACGGGAATTCATTGCCGGAAATAATAATTCCTATAGTCCGGAGTATCAGAGTCTTACTCTTAATAATGTATGTCTTGAAGCATCCTTTGAGGGAAAGGGTGATAACCGAGAGGCTTTTGCCCTTATAGAATATCCCGATGGAAGCAGGACCTCTGATTTTTTGTATGAGACTGCAGAAATAGATAATGAGAAGCCTGAGCTTCTGACACTTGCATGTTCCTATGGCAAGGCTGATGCCAAGTCAACCCTTGAAGGAGTAAATAATCATCTTCAGATAGTACTGCATGATGAAAAGAGCAGTCTCAGACTGTATCTTGATTATTATGTATTTGAGGATGAAAATGTTATTACCAGAACTTCAAGGCTGGTTAATTATGGGGATAAGCCGGTAGTTATAAAGAAGCTTATGTCGGCTCAGGTAGATATGCAGGGTTCGGGATATATCATGTCCACCTTTAACGGTACCTGGGCCAGGGAAATGATGAGAAGAGATACACCACTCGTTGCCGGAAAGCATATTAATTCAAGTTTTACCGGAACCTCATCAAGTGATGCAAATCCATTTTTTATGATATCCACTCCTCATACAACTGAGGATGCGGGAGCGGTTTATGGATTTAATCTTATATACAGCGGTAACCATGCAGAGTGTTATCGTTAATAGACTTCTTGATAGAAAAGGAGATCTTACTCATATAGAAAAACTGACATCCTTTTTCGGTAAAGACGAGGAGTTCTTAAGAGAGTATTTCTATACAAAAACTCAAGAACAAACATTCTTTGGTGATATAGAAAGGATAAAGAAGGTTGAGGAACCAATCCAAAAGATAGCAAAATTGTATATCGACCAGCTTCATGGCATTTTCAAATATGTTACACCGAATCCGTTGGTATTATATAATTCTCGTAACACTCCTATTTTCCACTTTGCTTGTGCTTCAAATAATCAGGTGGCAGTAAAAATAGCTAATGAAATCATCAACAAAAAGCAGAAGAGATGAGAACCACAAAGATAGAATGGACAGATAAGACTTGGAATCCCATAACTGGGTGTACCAAAAAATCTGCTGGCTGTGCTCATTGCTATGCGGAGGTAATGGCACGAAGGCTTCAAGCTATGCGTTTGGAGAAATATCGTAATGGCTTTGGGTTGGCTCTTCATGAGGATGATTTGGACGAACCATTCCAATGGAAGAAACCTCATAATATCTTCGTCTGCTCTATGAGTGACATATTCCATGAGGAAGTTCCATACGAGTTTGTCGATAGAATAATGAATACTATTATACAGACACCACAACACCGCTATCAGATTTTGACAAAACGCGCAGAGCGGATGGAAGAGTATTTCAAAACGCGAACTATACCTCGGAATGTGTGGTTAGGTGTAACCGTGGAATGTCAAGCGACAAAATACAGAATAGAACATCTGCGCTACTTAGATGCTTCAGTTAAGTTCCTGTCTTGTGAGCCGTTGATAG
>JAFWSY010000218.1 GCA_017519155.1 Eubacterium sp. | reverse complement strand
GTCTTAACTCAGAGACAGCTGTAGTATTCAACATCACAAGCCGTGAGCAGGTTATCATCAATACATGGTATGGTGGAGAGATGAAGAAGGGTATGTTCTCTATGATGAACTACTATCTTCCACTTAAGGGTATTGCTTCTATGCACTGCTCAGCTAATACAGATATGGACGGAAAGAATACAGCAATCTTCTTCGGTCTTTCAGGAACAGGTAAGACAACTCTTTCTACAGATCCTAAGAGACTTCTTATCGGAGATGATGAGCACGGTTGGGATGACAACGGTGTATTCAACTTCGAGGGTGGTTGCTATGCTAAGGTTATCGGTCTCGATAAGGAATCAGAGCCGGATATCTATAACGCTATTAAGAGAGATGCTCTTCTTGAGAACGTTACAGTTGATGGAGAAGGAAAGATCGATTTTGATGATAAGTCAGTTACAGAGAATACTCGTGTATCATATCCTATCGATCATATCAACAACATCGCTCTTAAGGTAAATGGTAAGTCATCAGGACCGGATGCTCAGAATGTTATCTTCCTTTCAGCTGATGCATTTGGAGTACTTCCTCCTGTTTCAATCCTTACACCGGAGCAGACAAAGTATTACTTCCTTTCAGGATTTACTGCTAAGCTTGCTGGTACAGAGAGAGGAATCACAGAGCCAACACCTACATTCTCAGCTTGCTTCGGACAGGCATTCCTTGAGCTTCATCCTACAAAGTATGCTGAAGAGCTTGTTAAGAAGATGGAGAAGAGCGGAGCTAAGGCTTATCTTGTAAATACAGGTTGGAACGGAACTGGAAAGCGTATCTCAATTCCTGATACACGTGGTATCATCGATGCTATCCTTAATGGAGATATCAAGAACGCTGAGACAAAGAAGATTCCTTACTTCGATTTCGAAGTACCTACATCCCTTCCTGGAGTTTCAACAGAGATTCTTGATCCTAGAGATACATATGCTGATGCATCTGAGTGGGATGCTAAGGCTAAGGATCTTGCTGAGAGATTCATCAAGAACTTCAAGAAGTATGAGACAAATGATGCTGGTAAGGCACTTGTTGCAGCAGGTCCACAGCTCTAAAAAATGTGACACTTGAACCAGGTTCAAACTGTCACCATTGATGACAAATTTTCATCTGATGAAAAACTGTCACCTTTTGGATAAAGCTAATTGCCCCCAGGCGTATGCCTGGGGGTTTTTTAATTGAATTATATATGGGATAATGCTATATTTGATAAGTGTGATAGAGTACTATCACATTTCATATGGTTTGTAGTTATAAAATGAGGTTAAAAGTTATGTTAGATATAAATTCTTTAGCAGATGGAACTGAGTTTGATTTCTGGGAGCAGGAGAATGTTTATAAAAAAACTCTCTATGTTTCTGCCCAGGATCCGAAGGCTTCAGATGAGAATGACGGAAGCGAAGGGACACCATTTAAAACGATAAATGCTGCTGCAAGGATTGCAGAGCCCGGAACTCTTGTTCTCATCGGTCCGGGTGAATATCATGAATGTGTCAGTCCTGAGAGGGGTGGCGAAGGTCCGGACAGCATGATATGTTATAAGGCTGTGACTAAGGGGACTGTTGTAATCAAAGCATCTGAGTATGTGGATACATTTGAAAGGAGCACGGACTGGAGGCTCTGGAGAGAAGCTCCGGGTACGGGCAATAAGGATGCTGTTATCTGGTGCCATCATCTGGATCCGGATATGTTCCGCGGCTATAATCCGTTCTGTGCTGTAAATATCCTGCATGACAGGCTTTTTATAGAATATGATAAAACAGATATGACGCCTTACCTGAACAGAAGAGGTATGATCTTCTGCGATGGCAAGCCTCTTAAGCAGGTTCCTCTTTATAACATGATCGGTGACGAGGAGGGGACCTACTGGGTAGAAGCCAATGGCCAGACAGTACATTTTCGACTTCCGAAGGATGATGATCCGGCAAATCATACCATAGAGGTGACGGTAAGAGAGCAGTGCTTCGCTCCGAAGAAACCGTTTCTTTCATATATCAAGGTACAGGGCCTGGTATGTGCTCATGCGGCAATGGGAGCTCCGGTTCCTCAGCGCGGAGCTATTTCTGCATACAGAGGTCATCACTGGGTGATTGAGGACTGTACCATAGACTGGGCAAATGCAGTGGGAATAGATATAGGCTGTGAATGCTGGCATCATGACCTGGATTTCGACAGACTTCCGGGCTTCAGTGTTATCAGGAGATGTCATATAAAGGATGCAGGTGTCTGCGGCATAGCAGGCCTCTTTGCCAAGGGTATGCTGATTGAGGATAACTTAATCGAGGGCACCGGCTGGCAGAAGATGGAGCTTTCCTGGGAAGCCGGCGGTGTCAAGCTGCATAACAGTGAAAACGGTCTGTTTAGGAGAAATGTATTCAGAAGGACTTACAGAGCGGACCACCTCTGGCTGGACTGCGGAAATGTTAATAACAGAATAACCCAGAATCTGTTCTTCGATGGAATCGAGCAGCGCGAGGCGATTTTTATCGAGTGTACCAGAGAGGGTGTCAATCTTATAGATAATAATATATTCTGGAATGTGGAAGGTCGCTTCAACGAGGCTGATATTCCGGATAAGCCGGGTTCTTCGGGCTGGTATCAGCTTGAGGAGGACGGAATAATAAACGGTTATGCTGTATATGGCGAGGGAACTGACAGAATGCAGCTGGTGAATAACCTCGTTGGAAAATGCAGAGCCTATGCATACTTTGCAAAGCCGGTTCCTTTCAGGCTTCTTCCATGGGAAAGAGGCGGAACTTCAAGGGATGCAAAGATGATCAATAACATGATCTATAACTGCGGTGAGGGAGCCATATGTTTCCCGACTAAAGATAATGCTTCTGAGGGAAATGCCTTCGTAAAACAGATGTGTGGTGGTGATCTCAGAATCATGTATCCTGCGCCTGAAGTATGTCTGGACCTTAAGTCCTGGCAAGAATTCTACGGCTTTGACAAGACGGGAATGGAAGGCTGGTTTGATATAGAAGTCGATACTAACAAGCTTACGCTGACAATCAGAAGAAGCGAAGATAATCCGCCGGGCATGGGACCGATCCCGGAAGGCAGATTCATTTACGAGCCTGAAAACCTTAAGACGGTAGCAGGAGATGAACGTATAGATATAGATATTCTCGGAAATGTAAGAGACAGCAGTTCAGTTATTCCGGGACCATTTGCAAGCCTTAAAATGAACGAAGAGTATTCAATAGATCCGAGGAGGCTATATTAATGTTAAAAAATGCTATAGCAGTAGTTTTTGTAATCATATTTCTTATAGAACTGTTTTTCGCATCAGCCGGAAGTGCTCACAGGAAAAAGAAAAAGCTTAAAGGTTGGAACGTAGTTAAGGGTAAGATTAAATCAGTAGAAAAGGTTCAGGACGAGCTTACAAAAAGAAATGTGATGGAGCTTACTATAAAAACAGATAACGGGAATACGGTTTATGCTAAACAGAGTCCCATGTTTTGTATATTTGAAAAAGGCGAAGAAGTTGAGCTGATAGAAAAGGACGGAGTCCACAGATTTATAGGAAATGACAGAGTCCACAAAAAGGGAATCAAGGAAACCTTGATAGGAACACTGCCGATGCTGGGCTTCATACTGATAGCGATGTTACTGAGTTATCTGGCTCATGTGTGGGGATAAAGATACGTGGAATCTGAATAAAAGGAGAAGATGGTATGGAAAAGAATGGTGTATCAAAAGCTAAATCAGCTGTTAGTTTTACAAAAAAGGAATTAAAGAAAATAGCAAAGAAAGAAAAGAAGGCTGCTAAGAAAGCAGAGAAAAGAGAACGTAAGGATATCAAGTCCGCTTATATGAAAGCTCTTCGTAAGCAGAGTCCTGATAAGATGATAGCGGTGCTTGCGATTGTTCTTGCATCAGCTCCGGTGGTGTTGCAGCTGATCATGGATAAGAAAGATGCAAAGTAGTTAAAATCAAAAGGTGACAGTTTGAACCAGGTTCAAACTGTCACCTTTTTTTGTCACGGATGAAGTGTCATCTTTTTGTTTGTTGAAAAAACATAAGTAATATGGTACATTTAAGGGTGGTTATTCACGGGAGGAAAATTATGAGTAAAAATTTTGATGATTTGTTTAAAAGACTTTCTAAAGTTGAAAAGAAAAAAGTTTCTGTTGCAGTAGCACAGGACAGTGAAGTACTTCTTGCAGTAAAAGCTGCAAAGGAAAGAAGTATTGCAGATTCAATTCTTGTAGGTGATGCTGATAAGATCAGCGAGATTGCCGCAGAGATAGGAATGAATCTCAGTGATTATGAAGTAGTAGATATCAAGGATCCTATTGAGGCAGCAAGAGAAGCAGTAAGTCTTGTATCAAGCGGTAAAGCCGATATGTACATGAAGGGACTTATTGATACAAAGGACTTTCTTAAGAGCGTTCTTGATAAGGAGGTTGGACTTCGTACAGGCAGATCTCTTTCACATGTCTGTGTATTTGAGGTGGAAGGTGTTGATCACCTGCTTTTTGTGACTGATGTTGCATTTGTTCCATATCCCTCACTTGAGGACAAGGCTAACATTATCAGAAATACTGTAGAAATCTGCAAAGCCTGCGGAATCGATAATCCGAAGGTTGCTCCACTTGCAGCTGTTGAAGTTGTGAATCCAAAGATGCCTGTTACGGTTGAAGCTGATGAGCTTACAAAAATGAACGAAAGAGGAGAGATAGAGGGTTGTATAGTTGACGGACCTCTCTCACTTGACCTTGCAACCTGTCCAGAAGCTGCAGAGCATAAGGGTGCTACAGGAAGAAAGATAGTCGGTGATGCAGATATACTTCTGTGCCCGGATATTCAGGCAGGTAACATACTTTATAAGTGTATGGTACATTTTACAAGAGGAAGAAACGGAAATCTTATCACAGGTACTAAAGCTCCGGTTATTCTTACATCACGTTCAGACAGCTTCGAGGTAAAGGTTAATTCACTTGCACTCGGTGCGCTTGTTGCTGATTCACTAAAAAGGGAGAATTAAAATGATTAAGTCACTTATCATTAATCCGGGCTCAACTTCAACAAAGCTCGGTATATTTGAAGATGAAAAGCTTGTATCAGAGGAGACTCTGAGACATAGTACTGAAGAAATAGCCAAATATGAAAAGATAGTTGATCAGATAGATTTTCGTAAGGGTATGATTCTTGATTTCCTTAAGAATAATGGCATGGATGTTAAGTCCTTTGATGTTATCGTAGGACGTGGCGGACTTCTGAAGCCGATCCCTAGCGGAACTTATGCTACAACAGATAAGCTTATAGAGGATCTTAAGAACGGAGTTGGTGGAGAACACGCTTCTAATCTCGGTGGAATACTTGCTAAGTCTATCGCAGATGAGATTGGAGTTCCTTCATACATAGTTGATCCGGTTGTTGTAGATGAGCTGTCTGATGTTGCCAGACTTTCGGGTGTTCCTGAACTTCCGAGAGTATCCATCTTCCATGCACTTAACCAGAAGGCTGTTGCCAAGAGATATGCTAAGGAAGCCGGCAAAGCGTATGAGGACTTAAATCTCATAGTAGTTCATATGGGCGGAGGCGTTTCAGTCGGAGCTCATACAGGCGGTAAAGTGGTTGATGTATTCAATGCACTTTCAGGAGATGGCGCATTTTCCCCTGAAAGAGCGGGTGCAGTACCTCCGGGAGCTCTTGCAGATCTTTGCTTCTCTGGAAAATATACTCAGGCACAGGTTAAGAAGATGCTCATCGGAAATGGTGGTTTCAACGCTTATCTGGGTACCAATAATGCCCAGGAGGTTTATAAGAGAAGCCTGACAGAAGAAAAGGCTAAGCTTGTATTTGATGCTTTTGTTTATCAGGTATCAAAGGATATCGGCGCTATGGCAGCTGTACTTAAGGGAAAGGTTGATCAGATCATCCTTACAGGCGGTATAGCTCATGGCGAGCAGGTTACAAGTGATATTAAGGACAGAGTAAGCTTTATAGCTCCTGTCACAGTATACCCCGGAGAAGATGAACTTCTTGCACTCGCACAGGGTGCGCTTCGTGTTATGAATGGTGAAGAGGAAGCGGGGATCTATTAATAATGCTTTATAGTTTTCTGAATACTAAAATTCCGGATAATATTATTATTTTGATTGCGTCGGCCATATGCTTTGGTTTAACATATATGTGTATGGCTAAACCCTTCAGTTTTCTTCCCCGTGACGGAGGAAAATTTGTAATAGATGCTGAAGGAAAAAAGGTGGCTGTAAATGAGAGCTCCAGCGGCAAATATACCGGAGTGGGGTTAGTATTTGTTATTATCTATCTCACTATGGTTCTGCTCTTTGTTCCATTTTCTGTTGAGCTGCTGCTCTACGTGATCCTCAGTTTGATCATGATGATAACAGGTTATCTAGATGATGCTTCAAAGAATCCCTGGCGTGAACTAGTTAAGGGTATTCTGGATCTGATACTGGCGGTTTTGACAGCACTTGTTTTTATAAAGTTCAACCCGACAGACGTTTCATTTTTCGGATTTGATATACATATTCATCCGATTATTTATATCGTTCTTGCTATAATGCTTATATGGGGTTCGATAAATGTAACGAATTGTTCAGACGGTGTTGACGGCCTGGCAGGAACTGTTTCAGCGATTGAGCTTATTGCCATAGCACTTATTTTCAGAAGTACACTGGGTGATTTCGGTGGTGTTGCAATAATACTTGCATTTACACTTGTTGCATATCTTGCATTTAACTGGAATCCGAGTACAGTGCTTATGGGTGATGCGGGTTCAAGAACCATTGGCTTTTTGCTGGCGCTGCTTTGTATGAAATCTCAGCATCCATACAGCTTTCTGCTTTTGTCCTTTGTATTCTTATTTGATGGGGGGCTCGGACTTCTTAAACTGGTGGTTATGAGAGTAACGAAAAAGTCTTTCCTGGGAAAAATAAGATTTCCTTTCCACGATGAGTTAAGAAAGAACAGAGGTTGGAATATACCGAAGATAGTAGTGTTTTTCTCGATTTGCGAGATAGTTTTTGCAGCTGTTACAGCAGTGATTATCAAAGTTTTTGCTTAATGCAGTTGTTACAGTTTAGATGATTTAAGTTTATCGGAGAAGGTTATGAGTGAACTTAAAGTGAGGGATTTCGTCTTTGGCGATGGTACACCCAGGATATGTGTACCACTTATCGGTCGAACCGAAGATGAGATACTGAATCATGCAAACTTAATAAGAAGTGAAATAAACAGACTGGATGCCATGTATAAGGATCATCCTGAGCTTAGAATTGCTGTTATTGAATGGAGAACCGACTTCTATGAGAGAGTAGGAGATCTGGATAAATTATCCGAGATGCTTACTAAGATCAGGGAAATATTCAGTGACAGAATCCTACTTTTCACCTTCAGAAGTGAAGAGCAGGGGGGTGAACTGAGACATGACAGAGTGGGCGTAAATCTGTCGCCTATTATGCAGACTGCCATTGAATCCGGATGTGTGGATATATTAGATATAGAAGTTACCCGTGGAAATTACAAAATAGCAAGAGCAACTACAGCCGCACATGCAGCCAATGTTACAGTACTTATGTCCTATCATGACACGAGAAATACTCCTCATGATGAGGAAATAATAGAGAAGCTCAGAGATATGGAGATTCTGGGAGGAGACATCCTTAAGATCGCCGTAACTCCAAAGAATGAATTTGATACCAGACGCCTTATGGATCTGAATAAGAGAATGGTTTCAGAAAGCTTCAAACCGATAGTTCTGATCGCCATGGGCGAAAAAGGCGTGAAGTCCAGATTCAAATGTAAAGAGACAGGTTCCTGTCTTACATTTGCAACTGTGGGTCAGGAAAGCGCTCCCGGTCAGATGGAAGCTGCAGACCTGATTGCGCTGCTTAAAAATCAGTAATATGTTTGATCTATATAAAAAGATGACACTTTTTCACCTGATGAAAAAGTGTCATCTTTTTGGTTGTTATGCTGTTATATTAAACTTTTTTTACTTCCGGTCTTTTTGCTGCAACGGTTTCTTCACCCGGCAGAGGATAAATGATATCCCAAGTCTTACGAATGGTATCTGTAAATGAATACAGGGCCATTATATGGGCTCTTGTGTTCTGTGGTGTTTCCGGTCTTCCTACGATTATTGCCTCACGAGCTGCGAGGAATTCGTATTCGTAACCGTTTATATATTTCTCTGAAGGATTAAGCTCCTGAATCTGCTTTCCATCAGGTCCATATACTATGATACGGTTTGGACAGGTAACGCCTTCTATCTCGATTCTTCCGTTTGTTCCGTAAATAGTACATCTGTTATCGTACT
Source organism: Eubacterium sp. (assembly GCA_017519155.1). Classification (GTDB taxonomy): domain Bacteria; phylum Bacillota; class Clostridia; order Lachnospirales; family Lachnospiraceae; genus Eubacterium_Q. The sequence continues at coordinate 8,995 of JAFWSY010000218.1, read as the reverse complement.
CAGATATCATTGAAGTAATGATATTTGCAAATTTACCGCCAGGGAAACTCATCTGGATAGATGAATAAGCATCTACACCTGTGGTCATCTTAACATAGCTTGAAGCAACTGATACAGGAGGAGCTCCCATTATCATAAATGCCATGGTAAGTGGATATACACCGAGATCAAGCAGTGCACCACCGGCAGTTTCCATGCTTGTGAGTCTTTTCACATCTCTGAGATTATAACCGAGGCTTGCTATTACAGTTCTTACATCACCGATGATTCCTTTTCTTATGATTTCAACCAGAAGGTTCATCATATGTGTATATCTGAGCCACATTGCCTCTCCGCAGAAGACTTTCTTTTCATCGGCAAGCTTAAATACCTCTGCAGCAGTTACTGCATTATAGGAAAATGGCTTCTCAACGAGAGCGGGCTTTCCTGCTTCAATACATTTTTTAGCAAGCTCTGCATGTGTGGAATTTACTGTGGCTATGTATACTAGTTCAACCTCAGGGTCATTTAAGAGTTCATCATATGAACCGTAACAAACTTTTATATTATGGTCTGTTCCAAATGCTATTGCTTTTTCTTTATCTCTCGAAGCTACGGCATACGGAGTAAAGCCATCCAGTTTATGAAGTGTATCGGCAATAACTCCGCCTATGTGGCCGGCACCGAGTATTCCTACCTTAAATTCAATCATTTTATTTCTCCTTATCTGTGAGATTACACGCGACATTCATTATAAAATAAATTTATATAATTGTAAAGAAAAGGAAAGAGTGCTAAACTACATATCGTACGTTGGGAATATAAGATAAAGTGTCAGATATAATTAGAGTAGTATTTTTATATATGAGAGGAAATTAAGTGAAGACTTTTGCAACAATTTTAACAGAAGTTCAGGATTTTATTTTTGCTTCTGTTGCGACACCGTTATTTATGATATTGGAAGTAGTGTTTGAGACAATCATCCCCATTGTTATGGGACGTATCATTGATATATCCGCCGGCGAAACCATTGATATGAAACACATATTACTATATGGAGCATTGATGATAGTTCTTGCGCTGGGCTCGCTTTTTGTGGGAATAATGGGTGGAAAGTACGGAGCCATGGCGTCAGCGGGACTTGCAAGGAATCTCCGCCGTGATATGTATAAGAATATCCAGAGCTTTTCATTTTCCAATATTGATAAGTTTTCTTCAGCAAGTCTAGTAACGAGAATGACTACCGACGTAACAAATGTACAGAATGCTTATCAGATGGTTCTCAGAATGTTTGCCAGAGCGCCGATGAATCTGATAATTGCGATGATTGCAGCATTTTGGATCAGCCCGGACGTGGCAAAGATATATCTGTATGCGGTTATTTTTCTTTCTATAGTAGCAGTTATTCTTATGTCCAGAGTAACTAAATACTTTTCAGCCGCATTTCCCAAGTATGATGAAATGAATGAGTCTGTGCAGGAAAATGTATCCGCTATTCGTGTAGTTAAAGGCTTTGTCCGTGAAGACTACGAGAGGGAGCGTTTTGGCGCAGCAAGCAAAATGATTTACAAGCTTTTCAGTAAGGCAGAGAGTCTGATGGCATTTATCATGCCTATTATGCAGTCTACGATTTATTTCTGTATTCTAATGGTTAGCTGGACCAGTGCAAAGCTTATAGTACATGAGTACGGACAGGTGGGAGCTCTTACAACCGGTAATCTCTCAACGCTTCTTGCTTACTGCATGCAGATTCTTATGAGTCTTATGATGCTGTCCATGGTCATTATCATGATAACCATGTCCGCTGCAAGTGCAAAGCGTATATCCGAAGTTCTTAATGAGAAAAGTGATCTGGAGAATCCGAAGGATCCTGATATGGACATCCCTGACGGAAGTATTGATTTTGAGGATGTTGTTTTCAGATATAATGATACTTCAGAGAAGCCGGTTCTGGAGGATATAGATCTTCATATTGACTCCGGTGAAACCATTGGAATTATCGGTGCTACAGGAAGCTCGAAGACCAGTCTTGTCAATCTGATAAGCCGTCTCTATGATGTTCAGGAAGGCTCCGTCAAGGTTGGTGGAAAGGATGTCAGAGGCTACGACCTGGAGACACTTCGTAACAACGTAGCTGTAGTACTTCAGAAAAATGTACTCTTCTCCGGTACTATCCTCGAGAACCTCAGATGGGGTAACAGCGAAGCTTCTGAGGAAGAATGTAAGAAAGCCTGCCAGCTTGCCTGTGCAGATGATTTTATACAGAATTTCCCTGAAAAGTATAACACTAAGATCGAGCAGGGCGGATCAAATGTATCCGGTGGTCAGAGACAGAGACTTTGTATCGCCAGAGCACTTCTTAAGAAACCGAAGGTTCTTATACTTGACGATTCCACCAGTGCCGTAGATACTGCAACAGATGCACGTATAAGACAGTCCTTCAGGGAATTCATTCCTGAAACCACTAAGATAATAATAGCTCAGAGAGTATCCAGTGTTATGGATGCAGATAGAATAATCGTTATGGACGCCGGTCGTATAAATGGCTTCGGAAGTCACAGCGAATTGCTGGAGTCAAATGAGATCTATCGTGATGTATACGAGTCCCAGCAGGGTGGCTCAAAAGACTTCGATGATTAGAAAGGAAAAACCATGGCAAGAACACCGCGTGGTATGAAACCCACAGTAGAAAACCCGGGAAAGATATTTAGACGCCTGATGGATTTTGTTTTCGAACACTATGGAATTCAGCTTATACTGGTTTTCATTTTCATATTAGTGAGCGTACTGGCAAATCTTCAGGGAACCATGTTCATGAAGACGCTGATAGATGACTATATCAATCCTATGATAAAGTCCGGAAGCGATGATTTTGGACCGCTCCTTAAAGCTATAACCAAAACAGCTGTATTCTATGGCGTAGGTGTAATATCAACATATGCCTACAATAGAATAATGGTAAATGTATCCCAGGGAACCTTAAGGCGTATTCGTGATGGTCTCTTTGATCATATGCAGTCGCTTCCTATAAAGTATTTTGATACACATACCCATGGCGATATCATGTCTATCTATACTAACGACGTTGATACACTCAGACAGGTAATAAGCCAGAGTATACCACAGCTTATCTCCAGCACTTTCACACTTATAGGTGTGGTTGTCTGCATGGTTATAAGAAATGTACCGCTTACCATAGTTTCTTTCCTCATGGTTGGCTTTATGCTGAGAGTAACCATGTCAATATCCAAGAAGAGCGGAAGCTATTTCCTGGCTCAGCAGAAGGATCTGGGTAAGGAAAACGGATATATAGAAGAAATGATAACAGGACAGAAGGTTATAAAGGTATTCTGTCATGAGGAAGAAAGTATCAAGCAGTTCAATGAGCTGAATGATCAGCTCTATGACAGTGCGTATAATGCCAATAAATACGCAAATATAATCATGCCGTCTGTGGCTCAGCTGGGTAACCTCAGCTATGTAATATGTACAGTTATAGGAGCTCTTATTGTTTTATCAGGTTTTGGAATCGAAGGTTGTCCATTTGCAGGTCTTGCACCTCTGACACTTGGAGGACTGGTATCATTTCTTACATTTAACAAGAGTTTCAATATGCCTATCAACCAGGTATCCATGCAGTTCAACTCCATCATCATGGCACTTGCCGGTGCTGACAGAGTGTTTAAGCTGATGGATGAACCTTCAGAAGAGGATGAGGGCTATGTAACTCTGGTAAATGTAAAGGAAGACGAGAACGGAAATCTCACTGAAACTAAAGAGCGTACAGGAGTCTGGGCTTGGAAGCATCAGCATCAGGCTGACGGATCCATAGATTACAAACGTCTTGAAGGCGCAGTTTTTATGGATGATGTGGACTTCGGTTATACAGAAGAGAAGATGGTTCTTCATAACGTATCTCTTGATGCAAAACCGGGACAGAAGATAGCCTTTGTAGGCTCCACGGGAGCGGGCAAGACCACCATCACGAATCTGATAAACAGATTCTATGATATCCAGGATGGAAAGATAAGATTTGATAATATCAATGTAAATAAGATAAAGAAAGGTGACCTGAGAAGGTCTCTTGGACTTGTTCTTCAGGATACACACCTTTTCACAAATACAGTTATGGAGAATATCCGTTACGGACGACTTGATGCAACGGATGAAGAATGTATAGCAGCGGCTAAGCTGGCAAATGCAGATCATTTCATCAGACAGCTGCCGGATGGTTATAATACCATGCTTACAGGGGACGGTGGAAACTTAAGTCAGGGCCAGCGTCAGCTTCTGGCCATTGCGAGAGCAGCCGTGGCTGATCCTCCGGCACTTATACTGGATGAGGCTACCTACTCCATAGATACAAGAACAGAGCGTGAAGTTCAGGAAGGAATGGATAAGCTGATGAGCGGCAGGACTACATTTGTCATTGCTCACAGACTTTCCACAGTCAAGAACAGTGACTGCATCCTCGTACTGGAACATGGCCGCGTCATAGAACGCGGAACCCACGACGAGCTTCTGGAACAGAAAGGCAAATACTACCAGTTATACACAGGTATGACAGCATAACAAAAGATGACAGTTTTTCATCAGGTGAAAAACTGTCATCTTTTTATATCGAGGGATTTATTAAAGACTCTTAATGAACTTCATAAATGCTTCGCGGCCTTCGGCATTTCGCTTGTAGACGCCGGCATCTTCCAGGACTCCGGAGAATACATATCCGATTTCGTCCTGTATTATTTTATGAAGTTTTGGCTGTGTATCTGCTTTATCAGCTCCATTCGGAAATGCCGTTACGACGGCATTTTTCTTGCTATAGATATCAACGATGTATCCGTTCTTCTTAAGGAATCTGACAGCCCAGTCTATGTGACTGTGCAGGTCTTCATCTTCATAGAGGTTGGTACCATTTAATATACTCTCTTCAAGGGAAGCCATTTCCTTTTTAAGTCTGGCAGGAAGAACGGCCAGTCCCATAACTTCGATAAGTCCTATATTTTCCTTCTTGATATGATGATACTGAGCGTGTGGATGATATAATCCAAGAGGGTGTTCGTCGGTTGTGATGTTGTTTCGAAGAACAAGGTCCAGCTCGTAAACATCTGCTTCCGGGTCCAGTTTGTTATTTGGGTTACCTGCTTTTCGCATTCTTGCTATAGGAGTTATTGTGTTATGTGGTTCTCCACCGGATTCGGCGATAATATATGCTTTCCTGTCAGTATATTTTCTCCATTCTGAAAGGATGTGGTCAGCCAGAGCTACCACTTTGTCTATATCCTTTCCCTGAAGTCTTATGGTGGACATAGGCCATTTGATTATGCCTGCCTGAATATCTTCGTAGCCCGGTATCTGGAACTCCTTTTCATACGGGGCTCTTACCATAGGGAATTCGTAGCAGCCTCCCTGGAAATGATCGTGGGAAAGAATGGAACCGCCTACAATCGGAAGATCTGCATTTGAACCGGCTGTGTAATGAGGAAACAATTCCACAAAGGAAAGCAGCTTCTTCATTGTGGAAGCATTGATCTTCATAGGAGTATGCTTCTCATTAAAGATTATGCAGTGCTCATTATAATAAACATATGGACTGTACTGAAGGTAGTAGGGTTCGCCGTCCAGTGTGAGGGGGATGATCCTGTGATTCTGTCTTGCGGGGTGTGTAAAATGTCCCGCATAGCCCTCATTTTCCATGCACAGTAAACATGCAGGATAGCCGGACTTCTTAGCCTTTCCGGCAGCTGCTATATCTCTTGGGTCCTTTTCCGGTTTTGACAAATTGATCGTAATATCCAGGTCGCCGAACTCAGTTGCGGTTATCCATTTTTCGTCCCTGGCTATACGATCGGTCCTTATATAATTAGTGGCTTTACTGAAATCATAGTAATATTCGGTGGCAGCTTCAGGGCTTTCCTTGTATAAGGCATCGAACTTTGAACGGACAATGGATGGAGCGGGAGTGATAAGCCCCATGATCTTAGTATCAAAGAGGTCCCTGAAGGTGACGGTATCATTTTCCATGATCCCTTCAGAAAGGGCATAGTCCATCATGTCATCCAGAATCTCATTTAACACTCTTCCTTTGCTTTCCTCTTCTGAACCGGAAGTATCATCTGCTTCGTATTCGTCCAGTTTAAACAATTCGAGAAGTCTGTTTATGGTATATACCTTATCGGCCTCATCAATAAGCCCTGTTTTTGTCCCGTATGCTATCAGTTCATTTATCAGTTTATTTATGTCTTTCATATATCAGATATCCTCCATCTGCAGAAGCTGTTTATACCACAAGTATTCCGCCGTACTTTCTGATCTTAAGAATAGCGCAGGAGCCCTCACCGAATACCTTATCGAGAGCTGCTTTATATTCAGCAACCATTTCATTTTTTACAAAGGCCTGGATCGTTCCTGCGAAACCTCCGCCATGTACTCTGCATACACCGCCGTCCTCCCCAAGAACCATTTCACTTATACAAAGAGCGATGGATACATTTTGGTGGGAAATGTCACTATTTGTATAAACATTCTGAAGGAACTTATATGAAGAATCTCCGGATGCTTTTACAGTCTTCAGAAATGTGTTGAAGTCCCCGGCCTTAAGAGCTTCAGATTCTGTAACCACACGCTTGTTCTCTTCATAGAAATGCATGGCTCTGAGAACAGCTCTGTCCCCCAGCTTCTCGCGGATAGCAGAGATATTATCGATTACATCTGTTTCGGATATATCGGTCAGAACCTCCTTGCCGAAGAAGGCGGCTACTGATTTCATCTCTGCAGGAATAGCTGCATAATCAGGTGTGAGATCTGCATGACTTCCCTTGGTATCGGTTATACATAAGGAGTAGCCGATGCTGTCTAGATCAAGTTCTATACGTTCAAACTCAGGTCTGGTCGGATTGATAAAGTCAATATGACAGAGACTGCCGACAGAGCAGGCCATCTGATCCATCAGTCCACAAGGTTTGCCGAAGTATACATTTTCCGCATACTGACCGATGATAGCTATGGTTACGGCATCGATGGAGCCGTCATTATAAAGGTGCGAAAGAATATTTCCGATAACAGTTTCAAAAGCCGCAGAAGATGAAAGACCGGAGCCTCCCAGTACATCGCTGGTGATATAAGCATTGAATCCGCCAATCTTAAAGCCCCTGTCCCTGCAGCCTGCAAGGACACCTTTGATAAGAGCAAGAGTAGTACCTTCTTCCTCAGCTTTCTTGGATATATCATCAAGATTAACAGTGATTCCGTCATAGCCCTCAGACTTGAGATTAATTACGCTGTCGTCAGTCGCTGAGCATACGGCCAGGGCATCATCATTTATCGAAGCTGCCAGCACCTGTCCGTGCTGATGGTCTGTATGATTACCACCAACCTCAGTTCTGCCCGGAGCACTTACGATGTGAACCTCCTGCTGACCGTACAAGTCCTCAAATGCTTCAACAGCTTTGATATATCTCTCCTGCTGATAATCTATCTTATCTTTGTCCAGATAAATATCAATCAGTTTCTCCTGCATATTACCATCACTTATATGTTTTTTTAATTCAGCAGTATTCATTTTTATCTCTCCTGTAATATTTTATTCAATACCTGTAAATCAATGAAATATATCGTAATTATACTCTTTATAAAATAACCATTTCAATGTATTTATGTTGCTTTTTCATGTCAAAATTTAACCTATTTTTGGTGACACTATTTTATCAGGTGAAAAACTGTCATCTTTTTTGGAAAGTCAAAAAACAGGCAATACATGTTAAAATTCTTCTTTTGTTATTTGTGCGAATACTTTATTCTCTTATTATGGTATTAGAAAAGAGTGTGTATTCAAACAAGATATCTATTATGATTTACAAAGGGAGGATAGTTTGTTATGAATAAAGCAAAATGGGGCGTTCTTGGTACGGCAAATGTAGCAGCCTGGGGCACTATCCCGGGAATGATAAAGTCTGAAAGCTGTGAGCTATATGCCATAGCCGGAAGAAGTCTTGAGAAGGCAGAAAGCTATAAGGAAAGATTCGGTTTTGAAAAGGCATATGGAAGCTATGACGAGCTTCTGGAAGATGAGAATGTTCAGGCTATCTATATACCGCTTCCAAACAATCTTCATAAGGAGTGGGTTATTAAAGCTCTGAATGCAGGAAAGAATGTTCTCTGCGAGAAGCCGATCGGACTTAATGCCGATGAGACAAGGGAAATGTATGAGACCGCTGCAAAGAATCAGGTTCTTCTTATGGAGGCCTATGCATATCTTCACAGCCCATACGTTGAAAGTCTTAAAAAGGATGTGTCCGATAAGATAATAGGTGACGTGGATTATATAGAGACCGCATTTGTCACACAGGGCTATAAGGAAGATATCAGACTTCATAAAGATCTGGGCGGCGGAGCTATGTATGATCTTGGCTGTTACTGCACAACTATGATACTTTCTCTTATTGATTCAGAGCCGGAATTAGTGAAAGCCATTGCTGAGTTTTCGGATGAAGGCATCGATCTTATGACTGCCGGACAGATAAGATTTGAAAACGGGGTCAGAGCATCGTTTAATGTAGGAATGATTCTTGGAGAGAATACTAACGCCAGATTCGACAGACTTTATATTCATGGAACAAAGGGTTACATCAAGTCCGATGTAGAGTATAACCAGAAAGGTGAATTATCTTACAGGATATATAAGGATGGAGAGGAAATAGTAAGAAACATCAGTGCTCCTCATAATTATTCTCTTGAGATAGAGCAGTTTTCAAGATGTATTCTGTTTGGTGAAAAGCCATTTATCACACCGGAGTATTCAATTAAGAATGCTAAGTTGATAGACAGAGTATTGGCAGAGATAGGATATTGATAAAGAGGTACTTAATATGGCTGAAGCAATTAAAATGAATGAAACAACCTGGAGATTTGAAGATAACGGAGTCAGATTCTTTCTGCTTTTGGGAAATGTAAAGGCTGCTCTTATAGATACGGGGATGAACACTTCTGATGCAAGAGCGCTGGCAGAGGAACTTAC
>JAFWSY010000217.1 GCA_017519155.1 Eubacterium sp. | reverse complement strand
TTGAAAATCTTTTAGTTTCTTTTTCGAGACTTAATGAAGAACCTTTAATAATAGAAATATCTAGATGTATTTCTTCTCCAAATGCTAAAAAATTACAAGATAATTGTTTTGATAAAAATAATGAAAATGGATTATATTGGGAGCTGAATTTGTTAAGAAACAGAGCAGCTCATTCAACACCAGGATATTATACAATTCATGAAGATGAAGCAGCAAGATATATGTCTATATCATCACAAGTTAGAAATATAGAGTTTAAAGATGGTGATTATATTTTTAATACAAGTCTATTAAGCTTAAGATATAATGAGCATATAAAAAAGGTTATTAGAGATGTAATTATAAATAAAATATATGGAGAGGAAGAATCAAAAAAACCGTTAATGAAACTGTTGTTTCAGTCGGAAAAACCCAAAGGGAAGGGGAAGAACAATCCTAAGATGCTATTTATGTCTAATGTTAAGTTTTTTAATTTAAATGGAGAGTTTTTAGAATTATCAGTAGATATACTCGAATATATTCTGAACCAATTAGATGTTTTCGTTGATGAAATGAAACGGAATTGAATATCTTCATGGACTTCTTGATGATAGTATTTCTTTCAAACAGGATGAAGATATTTGTATGAAAGTAAGGGTGCTGTGTTTGAATTAGTTGATGTTTCGTTTGCTTAATGAATGATTGGAGAGAGGGAAGGCTATGGTGGATAGCACATTAATAAGAGTAATTCATATGGATTGTCCCATTTGTGATAAAAAACACGATGTTGAGGAAAGAAGACGTTTTGCTGAAATCACAATAAAAGGAGAAAAAGTAACATACGAAGAAAGGTATTATTACTGCGTGAATGCTTCTGATGATGAAAATGAATTTGAAACTGGCTCTATGACAAATGAAAACCTTAATAGTGCTCGTAATGCATATAGAATCAAGATTGGATTACTAGAATAATTAATTTATGATACATTTATCACTAGCCTAGTGAAAAGTATGATTCAGGGGATAATCAATGCTTCAATTAATTCTAATTATTTTTATTCTTCTTAAGATTCATTATTACAACAAACCGATCAAAGGGAATTCTGTTATGACTAATGGTTCGCGTATTTTTGCGGCTAGGAGAATTAATGGTTCCGGGGGAAGTTCTTTTTCGCTTTTTCTTATTGGTTTTTCTGTGCTTGGTATGTTTGTAATGGGAATTCTTACAGTACATAATATCAAACTGGACGGTGCCTATGCATTCTATGGCAGATCCATTGATTTAAATGAATATGTTAGGAGTGGCTCTGTTCCTGAACCGGGCTCTTATGTTTCTGTAAAGTACAACATGGTTGGTGAAGAGTTTTATCCCGTTGCTGAGTCGAATCCGGGAGTATATTTTCCGGTAGTTCTTGAGGAGAGTCGTGGGAGTTCGTCACGTCCTTCAGTTATGGCTGTTTATGTGGATAAAAAGGATGAAGGTCGTTTTAAGACTTTTGTTGAGATGAGTAAGAATCATTTTGACGGTACTGATGATAACAAGCTTACGGAAATGCGATATACCGGACGAATAGTCGAATTAATCGATGAAATGCCGGAAAGATATAATGATGCAATTAAGGAGTCGGGCATAAAGGAGACTGATTATATAGTCAGGTCAATGGTTATAAATACGCGTATCAGTCAGGAGAAGCTAAGAAAAGATCTGATTAGGTATTTATCTATTTGCCACGCTTTATTCACATTAGCATTTTTGTTATTTATCAATTATTTAATCGATGAAGGTAAGCTCGACTAGATTTTTACTTACAAATGTTATATAATCATTCACTGGTTTTTATATTGGGTTTTACAAATTTTTTTGTAAAGGAGTTTTTGACAAGTTGATACTATACATTGATCCCGGAACGGGAAGCATGTTATTTACCATACTGATTGGACTTTTCGGAACTGCGGTTTATTTCCTTCGTAATCTTATTATGAAGCTTAAATTCCGTACTAAAGGAAAGGTTGAGGTCGAAGATAAGATTCCATTAGTTATTTTTTCTGATCATAAGAGATACTGGAATGTATTTGAGCCTATATGTGATGAGCTTGAGAAGCGGAAGATTGACTGTGTTTATATGACTGAGTCTGAGGATGATCCGGCGCTTGTTAAGGAGTATGAGCATATAGATGCGAGATATATCGGAACCGGTAACAAGGCCTATGCCAAGATGAATATGATTAAGGCAAATGTAGTCTTATCCACTACGCCTAGTCTGGAAGTTTTCCAGTGGAAGAGATCCAAAGAGGTTGACTATTATATTCATATAGCACACGCCGCTAATGATATCACGCTCTATAAGATGTTAGGACTGGACTATTATGATGCAATTCTTCTTTCAGGAGAGTATCAGGTGGATCAGATAAGAACTCTTGAGAAACTCAGAAGACTTCCTGAAAAGGATCTGGAATGCGTAGGTATTCCTTATCTTGATGAGATGAAGAAGAGATTCGATGCCTATGATAAAAAAGCGAAAGCTAAGAATGAAGGCAAAGAAAAGGATACAAAGAAAGGCCAGTCCAAGGATACAAGTGGAGAGAAGACCGTTCTTCTTGCTCCGTCCTGGGGAGATAATGGTATCCTTAAAAAGTATGGAAGCAAGTTTATAGATGAGCTGGTGGCTACAGGTTACAACATAGTTATCAGACCTCACCCGCAGTCATTTACTTCTGAGAAGGAAATGATAGAAGAGCTTCAGCAGAAGTATCCTGAATCGGATAAGCTGAGCTGGAACAGGGATAATGATAATTTTGATATACTCTACAAGTCGGATATTATGATATCTGATTTCTCAGGTGTTATATTTGACTATACCCTTGTTTTCGATAAGCCGGTTATCTATGTACCGCCTGAATTCGACAAGTCCCAGTACGATGCTGCATGGGTAGATGAAGAACTGTGGACTTACGGCATCCTTCCTCAGATAGGTAAAGAGCTTTCAGAGGAGGATTTCCCGAGCATCAAAAATGTAATCGATAGCTGTATTGATTCTGAGGAATACAAGTCCGGTAGAGACAAAGCCAGAGAAGAGACCTGGATGTACATCGGTAAGGGGGCGGTGAAGACGGTAGACTTCATAGAGAGCAAGCTAAAATAAAAAACACTTCTATTTCCTCTTGAAATTGAGGTGTTTTTATTATACAATGCTTCTTGTTCAATTTTGATAGATTATAGATAAAGGATGAACAAAATGATTTCAAGAAAGCAATTCGATATATTAGACGTTCTTGCATATTCGGATACTCCGCTGAAACAAAGGGATATCCAAAAGAATACATCATATTCCCTTGGGACGGTCAACAGCACCATCAAAGAGCTTACAGATCTGGGATATGTTGAAAATGGTTCAATAACTGAAGCCGGTCTGGCTGCTCTTGAACCTTACAAGGTAAAGAGGGCTGTATTTATCGCAGCAGGCTTTGGTTCCAGACTAGCGCCCATTACATTTAACACACCAAAACCTCTTGTGAGGGTAAAGGGTGTACGCATCATTGATCATCTAATCGATGCCTGTCTTAAGGCTGAGATAAATGAGATATACATAGTAAGAGGTTATCTCGCTGAACAGTTTGATCAGCTGCTTTATAAGTATCCTATGATCAAATTTTTAGAGAATCCTGTTTATAACGAAGCAAATAACATATCCAGTGCTCTGGTTGCGAGACACTTACTGTCAAATGCATATGTCTTCGAGGCTGATCTTCTTATAAGTAACCCTGATATCATCAAGAAATATCATTATACTTCGGACTTCCTTGCCATTAAGAAGGACAGGACTGATGACTGGTGCTTCGAGGTTAAGGATGGCGTTATCAAAGAGGAAAAAGTCGGCGGAGAGAACTGCTGGCAGATGGTTGGTATATCCTATTGGAACGAAGCGGATGGTGAGAAGCTTTCAGATGATATAGCTTCAGTTTATGCTTCCCCGGGCGGAAAAGAGCGCTACTGGGAGCAGGTTCCGCTGGTATATTGCAAGGATAAATATGCGGTGGAAGTTAGAGAATGCTTTGATGAAGATATCGTGGAGATAGATACCTTCCGCGAGTTGAAAGAAATTGATAGTACTTATGATATATGACACGCTGAAATATGAGGAAATAGCAATTTACGGAGGAAACATAAATGGAAAGCATTAAAAGAAATATACTTCTTAACCCGGGGCCGTCAACAACCACGGATACTGTTAAGTACGCACAGGTTGTTCCGGATATCTGTCCGAGAGAGAAGGAATTCGGTAGTCTGATGAAGAGCCTCAGAGAGGATCTTGTAAAGATAGTTCACGGAGATCAGGACAAGTATACATCTGTTCTTTTCTGTGGTTCGGGTACCATAAATATCGATGTCTGCATCAACTCACTTCTGCCTGAGGGCAAGAAGGTCCTGGTCATAAATAACGGTGCTTACAGTACAAGAGCTGTTGAGATATGTCAGTATTATAACATTCCGCACATCGACCTTCAGTTTCCTATAGATGAGCAGCCGGATCTTGCGGTTGTAGAGGAGACATTTAAGAAGAATCCTGATATCGGACTTGTTCATACAACGCATAATGAGACCGGAACAGGTATACTTAATCCGATCAGAGAGATAGGTGCCATAGCACATAAGTACGGAGCTACATTTACAGTAGATACCACAAGTACTTATGCCATGAGACCTATTGATATAGAAAAGGATAATGTTGACTTCTGCATGGCTTCTGCACAGAAGGGGCTGATGGCATTTACGGGCCTCAGCTTCGTAGTAGGTAACTGAGCCATCATCGAGAAGTCAAAGGAGTATCCAACAAGATCCTACTATTGTAATCTTTATCTTCAGTATGAATTCTTTGAGAAGACAGGTGAAATGCATTTTACACCACCTGTACAGACTATTTATGCAACTATCCAGGCGCTTAAGGAATATTGGAAGGAAGGCGAGGAGGCTAAATGGGCCCGCCACACAAGAGTATTCAATGCTATTAATAAGGGACTGGGTGAGCTGGGCTTCAAGCAGGTTATAAAGCCTGAGCTGAGAGCTGGACTTGTTTCTACGGTTATCTATCCGGATGATCCTAACTGGGATTTTGAGAAGGTGCATGATTACTGCTATGAGAGAGGATTTACTATTTATCCCGGCAAGATAGCTGACAAGCATTCTTTCAGACTCTGTGCACTGGGCGCAATAGATGAGCCGGATATAGTAGATTTCTTCAAGGTGCTTAAGGAAGCCCTTGATGTAACAGGAGTTCAGGTTCCAATCCAGTATAACTAGATATCGGTTTCCTATTCAGTATAACTAAATTGATGCCTTAACCTGTTAAAGTAACAACAAAACTAATAAGGGGTGCACATATATGAAGACTGTTTATACATGTTTTTGTACCGATATAATCCATGACGGACATTTGAATATACTTAATGAGGCTCGCAAGCTGGGCAGGGTTATCGTCGGTTGTCTGTCTGATAAAGCACTTATCAGATACAATAGATTTCCTACCATCAGCCAGGAGGACAGGGTGAAGCTTTACCGTACTCTTGAGGGCGTCGATGAGGTAGTTATCCAGGATGACATGCTCTATGATGACGTGATAACTCTGATACAGCCGGACTATGTGGTTCACGGCGATAACTGGAAAGAAGGCCCGGAATGTGCAATCAGAAAGCATGTTGAGGAGCTGGTGAAGAGCTATGGGGGTGAGCTGGTAGACATCCCATATACCTATAATGAAAAGGTGAAGAAGATAGACCTTCAGCTGAGAGAGAAGCTGGCTATGCCGGAGTACCGCAGAAAGAGACTTCGTCAGCTTATTGAGATGACTCCGATAGTAAAGACTATGGAGGCACACTCGGGACTTACAGGGCTTATCGTTGAGAAGACGGTCGTGGAGAATGAAGGAAGGCTGGATCAGTTCGATGCTATGTGGATATCAAGCCTTTGCGACAGTACTGCAAAGGGTAAGCCTGATATAGAGCTGGTTGATATGACCTCACGTTTCAGAACCATTGATGATATCATGGAGGTTACCACAAAGCCTATTATCTTCGATGGAGATACAGGCGGACTTACAGAGCATTTTGTATACACAGTGCGTACTCTTGAGAGAATGGGTGTAAGTGCTGTTATCATTGAGGACAAGAAGGGACTTAAGAAGAACAGTCTCTTTGGTACAGAGGTTGAGCAGACTCAGGCAACCATTGAGGAGTTTTCCGAGAAGATAGCTGCCGGAAAGAAGGCACAGCTTACAGATGACTTCATGATCATCGCCCGTATCGAAAGCCTGATCCTTGAGCAGGGTATGGAGGATGCGCTTGAGAGGGCATTTGCCTTTGTAAAGGCCGGCGCTGACGGCATCATGATCCACAGCCGTAAGAAGGATCCGGCAGAGATACTGGAGTTCTGTGACAAGTTCAGAGCAGAAGATAAGACTACTCCGATAGTTGTAGTTCCATCTTCATTCAACACCATCACAGAGGAAGAACTTTCAGCACACGGAGTTAATATAGTTATCTACGCAAACCAGCTGACCAGGAGTGCATTTCCGGCAATGCAGAAGACTGCAGAGGATATCCTGAAGCACCACAGAGCTAAGGAAGTGGATGACAGATTAATGTCCATAAAAGAGATAATTACACTTATTGATGAGATATAAAAAATAATGATGAGAAAAATCACTGGGTTTAGGAAAACTTAGTGATTTTTTTCTTGATTCATATTATAATTTCTCTAGTTTGATGAATGTATTTTAGATAAAGATTGGGAGGTTAAAATGTTAGAGACAGGAACGAAAGCACCGGAGTTCACACTTCCGGATCAGAATGGGGAAATGCACAGTCTTTCTGACTATCTTGGTCAGAAGGTTATTTTATATTTTTATCCGAGAGATAATACACCCGGCTGCACTAAGCAGGCCTGCAACTTTGGCGAGCTGATGCCTCAGTTTAAGGAGAAGGGCGCGGTTATCATCGGCATAAGCAAGGACTCTGTTGCTTCCCATAAGAAGTTTGAGGAAAAATACGGCCTTCCTTTTACACTTCTTTCAGATACTGAAAAATTGGTTATCCAGGCCTACGATGTCTGGAAGGAAAAGAAGAACTACGGAAAGGTTTCCATGGGTGTCGTAAGGACCACATATCTCATCGATGAGAAGGGTATGATAGTAAAGGCTTTCGGAAATGTAAAGGCGGCCGAAAATCCTACTCAGATGCTGGGAGAATTATAGAGAGTAGTTAATGATTTTTTCTCTTAAATAGGATATAATCTGACATAAGTGTCAAAAGTAAAAATGAGTGTTTGATATTATTTAATGGAATAATATACAGGAAAGGGGTGTGCTATATGGCAGAAATGAATACCAAAGCAATGAACAAGTTATCTTATGGTTTATTCGTTCTCACAACGAAGCTTGGAGATAAGCAGAATGGCTGCATCACAAATACGGCTATTCAGGTGACTACCGATCCGAACAGGATTTCATTTGCAGTGAATAAACTTAACTATACACATGATATGCTGCTTGAAGCAAAGGATTTCAACATATCGATAATCAGTGAAGCTGCGGATTTTGAGCTCTTCAAGAGATTCGGCTTCCAATCCGGAAGAGAAGTAGATAAGTTCGAAGGTTATGATAAGTATGAGCTGGCCGCAAATGGCATTACATATATCAAGGACGGAACAAATGCCTATATATCGGGAAAGGTGATACAGACCGTTGACCTCGGTACACATACTCTGTTTATCGCAGATGTTACAGATATGAACCTTCTGCCTGATGCAAGCGGAAATGTAATCTCCTCTGCAACTTATGAGTATTATCATGCAAATATAAAGCCGAAGCCGGACGCATTTAAGACCGGTGATACTGTCGGAACTCTTGAGAAGGGTGAAGAATCGGGAACAGTTGTCTGGAGATGTAAGATATGCGGTTATGTATATGAAGGTGAAGAACTTCCGGATGATTTTATATGCCCATGGTGCAAGCACCCGGCATCTGATTTTGAAAAGGTTGTAAAGTAAGTGGAAAATCAGCTTTTGTTTAACAGTCCATATGAACTGGACAAAGCATCAAAAACAAAATATCTGAATGAACAGCTCTGTGAACTCACAAGACATCATTATGATTCCTGTGAGCTTTACAGGGCTATGCTTGATGCCCGGGGATTTGACTTGGATGGATTTGAGCAAGGATATAAAGATATCCCCTTCCTGCCGGTTCGTCTCTTCAAGGAATATGATTTAAAGAGCATTTCCGATGATGAAGTGGTAAAAACCATGACTTCTTCCGGAACTACAGGGCAGACCAGATCTAGGATATATCTTGATAAGCAGACCTCTGCAAATCAGACTAAAGTCCTTACATCGATCGTATCTGACTATATCGGAAAGAAGCGTCTTCCTATGATTGTTCTGGATACCTCTGCGGTTATAAAGGACAGGAGACTGTTCACGGCCCGTGGAGCCGGAATACTCGGTTTCTCCATTTTTGCAAGAGAAAGATTCTTTGCTTTTGATGAAGATATGAATCTGGATATAGAAGGTCTTAAAGCTTTCCTTGAGAAGTATAAAGGAGAGAAGATATTCCTCTTTGGTTTCACCTTCATGATTTGGCAGTATTTTGTAAGAGAGATTCATAAACTGGCCTCAGCTGTTGTAAATCGCAGTATTGATGGATCAGATTCTTCTAAAGAATCATTGGATTCTTCAGAAAATAAGTACATCTTTGATCTCTCTAACGGCGTCTTAATCCACGGCGGCGGCTGGAAGAAGCTTGAATCAGAAGCTGTTTCTTCAGAGGAGTTCAAGAAGACTCTTAAAGCCCTTTGCGGCATAGAACATGTTCATGATTATTATGGCATGGTGGAGCAGACGGGAACCATTTACATGGAATGCGACGAGGGACATATGCATGTTCCTGTATATTCAGATATAATCATCCGAAGACCCTTTGATTATTCAGAAGCAGATATAGGTGAGGAAGGATTGGTTGAAGTGGTTTCAGTGCTTCCACATTCCTATCCGGGACATGTGCTTCTTACTGAAGATAGAGGAGTGGTTCTTGGAGAAGATGACTGTCCTTGTGGCAGAAAAGGTAAATATATAAAGATTCTGGGACGTATCAAGAATGCCGAGATACGCGGCTGCAGTGATACATTTGAGAAGAAGTAAAAAATCGGTATCTTAGGAAATGTGTTTCGGACGATATTGAGAAATATATAAACTTGATTTAATGGATAGTATAATGAACGAAAATATTCAGAACCTTGTAAACAGAATAAAAGTATATTATATGTCAGCGCAGTCTTTTGAGGAAATGTCTTCTCTCCCTGCGCTTGTTCCTTTTGATGAGAGAGTGATTGATTTTCTCTCGGAACTATCTTCAGCTATAAGAAAAGACCCGGAAGCTAAGGCGAATCCTGTTATACAGACCTTCGCATTTTTCATAAGAAGATCAAATCTTCTTCAGCTGAAGGAGCGACATGATACTAAGGGCAGAATCGGTAAAGGGCTGTCACTTCATATAGCACCGTCAAATGTACCGATTAACTTTGCTTATTCCATGGTCAGCGGCCTGCTGGCAGGAAATCCCTGCATCGTAAGAGCATCTTCAAAGGATTTTGAAGAAACGAAGATCATATGCAGGCTGATAGAAAGTTTAAGCAAAAAGGATGAAATTGATAAAGGCGATTTAACAGATCAAAAATATGAAAATGTCTCTAA
>JAFWSY010000216.1 GCA_017519155.1 Eubacterium sp. | reverse complement strand
CACTGAGGCTTTCATCCACAAAAAGAAGCAGCCAGAAATAGAAAAGCTTAGGATTTTCAGTTCTGTAATTTCTTCTTATGAGGTTTGCAGTCTTCTTTGTGGTCTCCTCATCCTTATCCATCATAGCCTTCAAATAGTTATAGTAGCAGAGCTCCATAGCTCCCATACTTGACTTATCTACATCAGCCTCTATACGGAGAAATTCCTGTTCAACCTTAGGAAATTCTCCGGCAAGTATATTCATGTGAATAATAGCAAGTCTGTACATGTCCTCTTCAGGCTCCAGCTCGTTCAGTTTCTTCAGAGCCTTCATGTTCTGACTTATATATTCCTCGAGATTGATTCTGTCCATACGGAAATCGAGATAAGCTCTCGTGATGTCTGATCTGCATTTCTTATAACTTCTAATCTTGAAATGGCTCTCGTGAGTTGCTCTTGCCTGCGAAGGTTTAAGCAGATGTATCTCCACTTCTATCTTCTGGTATATATTTTCGATGATAAGCTTACCGGTATTCTCACCATCCGGAACGTGCTCAGGTGATATATATACCTTCAAAGAACAGGTATTTCCGGTAAAATCCTTTGCTGAAATAGTCTTCTTGGAAGGAATTATAAACTCTGAGTCTGAGCGTATCTCCGAAAATGTATAGCCCCATGTATTCTTCTGAATCTCAACTGTTACGCTTTCAGTCTCTCTCGGCATGTCTATATCAATCTTTGCCTTTGATACAGACAGAGTAACTGTTCTTTTCTTAGAAACCAGAACAAGGAATTCCTCCATGGCCTGATTAACGGAACGGCTCTCCAGAAGGCTTTCATATATCTTCTTGATTATGGTTTCCTTCTCGATAAATGTACGCTTAAAATCATCACGAACAAAAAGCCTTGCGGCATCATTCCAGTTTCGCTCTGCAAGAGAAGCAAACTTGAAAAGATCGTCGATCTTTTCATCATGATTCTTAACGCACGGCTGCACTATACTTATATCGTAAGGAAGTCTCCACTCCCCTCCATCTGTTATTACGTTGATATGTCCGTGGAAATTCTGACCGGCCTCGAAGCAGGTAGCATCAAGAGAATACTTAACTACATAATTCCTGCTTATAAAGCTGTGATCCTCGAATCTGAGAAGGTATCTACTGTCATATACCATTCCTTTAATAGGAAATCCATTCATGCTGTCTATTCTGAAGGACCCCTCGTATACAGTTCCGGCTTCAATATTAATCTTGAAGCTGGTTTCTGATATACTTATTTCGGGTCTGTCTATAATAAACTGACCCTTTGCATATTGTTCGACTATCGCCTTCATTACGGTACTCCGTCTCCCCCCC
The DNA here is from genome assembly GCA_017519155.1 of Eubacterium sp. Lineage (GTDB taxonomy): Bacteria > Bacillota > Clostridia > Lachnospirales > Lachnospiraceae > Eubacterium_Q. The sequence continues at coordinate 6,352 of JAFWSY010000216.1, read as the reverse complement.
ATCAAACTTTGACACTCAAATCTATTTTTGTCTTGAAAGAGTGCTGTTAACTGTTGTATACTTTATATGTTGGTTATACGTAAAAATTCCGAAAGTAAATCAATTTATTATAACAAATAAAGATTATTTTTTAAAGGAAAAATATCATGAATGCTACACCACTTCGAATAGAGCAATATGCTACTGTACTTTTCAATGCTAATCTTAATCCAAGAGGAATACCTGATTCGGTAAAAAATTCCATAAAGGACAATATAGATACCATTTCCAAATATCCGGATATATACTACGCTAAACTGAAAAAGGCTGTCGCAGAGTACGTTGACGAGCCTTTGGATAATATTGTTATGGGAAATGGATCCACAGATCTGCTTAAGCTTTTTGCAACTCTTATAACACCTAAGAAGGCCCTGATCATCTATCCGGGTCCCATGGAATATGCAAGAGTTCTCGGTGACTATGATTCAGAAGTAGTGTTCTATGAACTGAAGGATGAGAATGAATTTGTTCTGGACGTAAATGACCTTATAGCTAATCTTACTGATGATCTGGATATGCTCATCCTGTCAAATCCTAACAATCCTACTTCCAAGAAAATATCCTTCGAGGATATAAAGACTCTGGCAGAGGCTTGTAAGGACAGAAACATCTTTCTTCTGATAGATGAGATGTATATCGAATTTGTGGATAATTACAAGACTATTACAGCTATACAGCTGATAAATGATTATACTAATCTTGCAGTTATGAGAAGTGTATCCAAGTTCTTTGCAGTTCCAGGACTAAGATTTGCTTATGCAGTTATGAATAATCCTGATTTTAAGCAGGTTATTGAACGTATCGTAACCAAGAATAATATTGCATCCCTTACAGCGATAGCAATAACAAATATGTTTAAGGATACTGAATATATAAACGAGTCCATATCAACCATACATACCGAGCGTTCTCTGGTATATCTGGCAATGTCCACAAGCAGAACCATTCATCTGTATAAACCGGATGCAAACTTCATGCTCGTTAAGCTTCTGAAGGATGATGTAACCTCCGCAGATGTAGCAGCTCACTGTTCACAGCGTGGAATCATTATCCGTAAATGTGATGATATAAAGGGACTTTCCAACAAATATATCCGATTCTGCTTCATGAATCCTAAGCAGAACGATTTAATGGTGAACACAATCCTTGAGATAGTTTAGCCGGCTTTTTTACTGCGCCCAGCTTCGGAAGAAGGACCTTGCAGAAAGCGACTGCATTTACTATAAGTGCGCCAACCCAGGCAGATATCTCAGCATATGCAACTGACATAAAGCCTAAGCGGCTCATCAGCGCATATATAACCGTGATTCTCAGAACCATTTCAAGAACCCCTGACCACATAGGTGGTACGGGGTGTCCCATTCCCTGAACTCCACATCTTACAACAAACAGCACATCTACTACTATTATCGCTATTCCGCATATCGGAAGATATTCACACACAAGTTTTATTGATTCTTCACCACTGATAAGTATTGAAGCCAGCTGTCTTGGAATAAATACCATAAGCGATCCCAGCAGCAGATAAGTTATCAGTGAAATGGAAAGACATACCTTAAGTCCGTCCTTTATTCTATTATATTCCTTTGCTCCATAATTCTGACTTGTATAAGCGCTCATTGCATTTCCGGCCGTGCTTGCAGGATTCATAAAAAGATTCATATATTTGCTGCAGGCAGAGTATGCTGTGGTATAAACAGGTCCGTAATTGTTTACATTATGCTGAACAACCATACAGCCGATGGCAGTAATGGAATTCATAAAAGCCATAGGAAGACCATTTGCAAACAGATCTATATATATCTTTGCTTCATTTTTAAAATAAGAAGCATCTATCCTGATCATTTCTATACTTCTGAGACGTCTGATACATATGATTGAAGAAGTAATCTGCGATATAACCGTGGCAACAGCCGCTCCCTCAACGCCGGAATGAAGCACAAGGATAAAGAACGAATCCAGTGCCAGATTTATAACAGAGGATATTATTATTGCCTTGAGCGGAGTTCGGCTGTCACCAAGTGCCCTGAGAATAGCGGCACTAACGTTATAACAGATAGAAATGGAAATAGCTCCAAAAACAATATAACCATAAATAAGGCAGTTCTTCATAAGAACTTCATCTGTGTTCATAAGTCTGAGTGCTGTTGGGAGAAATGTAACGCTTAAGAATGTAAGTATCACTGCCATTACAATCGAAAGCTGAATAGTACCTGCAAATCTGTGCTTAAGCTGTTCATGATCTTTTGCCCCAAAACTTTGCGCAATAAGAACACCGAAGCCATTTGCCAATCCGAAGGAGAACCCCACTATCAGGAAAAATATGGAACCCATATTACCTACTGAGGCAAATGCATTATCTCCGAGTCCTTTTCCCACTATCATTACATCCACAAAATTATACAGCTGCTGAAGCATACTGGTCATAAGAAGTGGCCAGTAAAATGAAAGTATAAGCTTTGCAGGACTTCCGGTTGTAAAATCAATTATCTTTTTCTCATTCATAAAGTCTTACATGCCTTTTAATTATTTATGTTGAAGGAAATTGTAGAATAATAATTTCAAAAAATATAGTCAAATATTATTATATTTTGACTATTTTTTGCTTCTTTTTTCCACAACAAAAAACAGTCAAAAATGAGTAAATATACTCTGTCTTTTTTAAAATCGATACTTTAAAGTTAAACTACGAGAAAGCTTATAAAGTACATAACGGAGGGATATCAATTTATGGAGAATTTTATATTTCATTCACCAACATGCTTTGTATTCGGTAAAGATACTGAGAACCAGGCAGGAGAATATGTAAAGAAATTCGGCGGAAAAAAAGTTCTTGTTCACTATGGAGGAAGTAGTGCAAAAAAGTCCGGACTCCTTGACAGAGTAGAAGCTTCACTCCAAAAGGAAGGAATTCCATATGTAACTCTCGGAGGTGTTCAGCCTAATCCAAGAAGCGGACTGGTTTATGAAGGAATAGACCTTTGCAGAAAAGAAAATGTCGACTTTATTCTTGCAGTAGGAGGCGGAAGCGTTATAGATTCCTCCAAGGCAATAGCTGCCGGAACTATATATGACGGAGATTTCTGGGATTTTTATACAGGAAAGGTAATCGAGGAGGCTCTTCCGGTGGGAACTATTCTCACCATCGCAGCTGCAGGAAGCGAAGGCAGTCCTGATTCAGTTATTACAAAAGAAGAAGGAATGTTCAAGAGAGGAGCCAGCGGTCCAGCCATCCGTCCGAAGTTCAGTATCCTGAACCCTCAGCTTACACAGACTCTTCCACCTTATCAGACAGCTGCTGGAGTAACCGATATCATGGCTCATCTCTACGAGAGATACCTTACAAACAGTAAAGAAGTTGAAGTTACCGACAGACTTATCGAAGGACTTCTTCTTACAATGAGACACGAGGGTCCAAGAGTAATAGCTGACCCGAATAACTACGAGGCCAGAGCAAATATCATGTGGGCAGGAATGGTAGCTCATAATCATATCTGCGGTGTCGGCCGAAGCCAGGACTGGAACAGCCATAATATAGAGCACGAGCTTTCAGCTCTTTATGACTGCGCTCATGGTGCAGGACTTGCAGTTACGATGCCTGCAGTATTCAAATATGTTATGAATCATGACATCATGCGTTTCGCCAGAGTTGCAGTAAGAGTATGGGGCTGTCAGATGGATTTTGATCATCCTGAAGTAACTGCTCTCGAAGGAATAAATGCCTTTCAGAACTTCCTTATCTCTCTTGGCATGCCGAAGAATTTTGAAGAACTGGGTGCAAAGGAAGAGGATATTCCAAAGCTCGTTGAAGTACTCTGCAGAGGAGACGGCCGCTACGGAACTATCACAGGCTTTGTAACACTAAATGAGGAAGACTGTACAAATATCTATAAACTGATGGTTTAATCATAGTTTAGTAATTAATAATGCCCGATGTGTCAGTGAACACATCGGGCGTTTTTTATATCTATACATTTTTTTACTATTCATTTTCAGACAAATAATCCAGATACTCTTCAAGACAAAGATCCATATCCTTCATTTCCTGAGCTGCCTTTAATCCGACATAACGGTAATGCCAGGGCTCATTGTTTATTCCGGTAATATCTATCTTGTTTTCGGGATAACGTTTTATAAATCCATACTTGTAGGCATTTTCATCCAGCCAGGTATAAATAGTATCATCATCGCTCACATCATTGTTTGCATTTATATCTACGCTGATTCCCAGCTCATGCTCACTGGTACCCGGCTCTGCAACATACTGTTTCGCAAATTCTATTGCCTCTTCCTCTGAATAACCTTCAGCCTCATAAGCTTCTACCCTGTTATCCATGATACTCTGCTGGTCTTCCCTTGTCCTGTAGCCTTCTCTTACAAAGAGATCCATTCCATAGCTTCTGGCATCATCGAACATTTCCTGAAGCTTCGGATATATCCTTGAATCCACCTGATTTCCATTAGTCAGATCTGTCAGTTTAACTTCATAATCCTCCGGTACAGGATTATCCTTATTTACAAGAATCAGACACCAGTCACCGTCCTCCACTGCTTCCTCAGTGGTTTCTTCAGTAGCCTCTTCGGTGATCTCTTCGGTAGTCGCCTCAGTAGTTGCTTCCGTAGGTTTTTCCGTTGTCTCGGTTGTCACTTCTGTAGTAGCTTCTGTAGTTTCCTCTGTTGTTACTTCAATCTCAGCTTCCGTATCTTCATAGGCAAGTTCGCCTGTAGTCACTTCGAATAATGGTTCACCGTCACCAAACTGACAGCCTGAAGTAGAAATGATCAATGCTGCCAATATAGCGATTCCGGTCATTCTTTTAAGCTTTTTCGTCATCATCTGAACCTCTGTCTCTTTCTGATCAATATAAGACATGATAACACCACACATTGCATTAGTAAACAAACTCATTGGAAAAGATGTTTGTTTTTTTCACAAAAAAATCCGACTAAAATACCTTTATTAGTGTAATATCACGAAATAGTATTTGGGTTCTTCACACAGCGCAGATATTGTGTATAATAGCATTGAAAATTGCGAGTTCATACCCCAATAATAATTCGCAGTTTAATAAAAATATCACAAGAGAGGTAAAAGTATGAATCACGATGTAATCACCGATGAGTACCTTGAGAAGATGGATGCGTACTGGCGTGCCACAAATTATCTCGCTGCAGCTCAGCTGTACCTGCTTGATAATCCACTCCTTCGCGAGCCACTTCAGAAAGAACACATTAAGAAAAAGATAGTTGGTCACTGGGGAACAGTTCCGGGACAGAACTTTATCTATGTTCATCTTAATCGTGTTATTAACAAATATGATCAGGACATGATCCTTCTTTCAGGACCAGGTCATGGTGGAAACTTCTTCGTTGCTAATGCATACCTTGAAGGTTCTTACAGCGAAGTATATCCTAACATCAGCAGAGATATGGACGGACTTCAGAAGCTCTGCAAGCAGTTCTCATTCCCAGGCGGTATCTCAAGCCACGTTGCTCCTGAGACACCTGGTTCTATCCACGAAGGTGGTGAGCTTGGATATTCAATTGCACATGCATTTGGTGCAGTATTTGATAACCCAGAGCTTATTGCAGCTTGTGTAGTAGGTGATGGAGAGGCTGAGACAGGACCACTTGCTACTTCATGGCAGTCAAACAAATTCCTTAATCCTATTTCAGATGGTGCAGTTCTTCCAATTCTTCACCTTAACGGATTTAAGATTTCTAACCCTACAATTCTTTCACGTCTTTCACACGAAGAGCTTGAAGCATTCTTCAAGGGTAACGGCTGGAAGCCATACTTCGTTGAAGGATCAGATCCAAAGGAAATGCATCGTAAGATGGCTGAGGCTCTCGACACAGTTGTTGATGAGATCAAAGCTATTCAGAAGAATGCAAGAGAGAACAATGATTCAACAAGACCTGTATGGCCTATGATCGTTCTTCGTACACCAAAGGGATGGACAGGACCAAAGGTAGTAGATGGACAGAAGATTGAAGGTTCATTCCAGGCACATCAGGTTCCTGTAATGATGGACAAGCCAGAGCATATGCAGATCCTTCAGGATTGGCTTGAGAGCTATCATGCAGAAGAACTTTTTGATGAGAAGGGGCGTCTTATTCCTGAACTTCAGGAGCTTGCTCCAAAGGGAGACAGAAGAATCGCTTCTAACCCTCATGCAAATGGTGGAAAGCTTCTTCACGACCTCAGACTTCCTGATTTCCGTGACTATGCTGTTGACGTTCCACAGCCTGGTACAGTTGAGAAGCAGGATATGATAGAGCTTGGCGGATACATCAGAGACGTATTCAAGCT
>JAFWSY010000215.1 GCA_017519155.1 Eubacterium sp. | reverse complement strand
CTTCTGTATCATAATAATAGAAGTGAGCTTCTCCTCTGACATTAAGAGCATATACCAGATAAAGGCCTGTTTCCAGACCGTCTGTATAAGCTGTAAACTGGGTTTTGTCCAGTGTAAGACTAGTTTCTGTGAATCCAGCCGGAAGTTCAACATCATCCGGCTTATTTATAATTACGTACTTTACACCCTGAAGACTATATTCAATAAAAGGAGAAAAGTCCTGAGCCTCCTCATCAAATATAAACCATTTCTGCTCGCCCTCCACATTCTGAAGGCAGATTACCTTAATATGCTGGTTCGGTGCCTGATATGCAAATATTTCCCTGTCATGAAAATTAACAGATGAAAGAGTATACCCTTCCGGTGGATCCGGAAGATGATATTCATTAACTAATGTGTATACCTCTGTACCTATCTGATAGGTCTCTTCATTGGTTTCAACAGTTCCTACAGTTACATTTGCACCGGCATGAGCTATGCTCAGCTGGTTACCTTCTGCATCATAAACCTCATAACCGGAGGTTGATATGGATGCACGTCCTTCTGCAACCGCTTTAAATGTATATGACACAGTACCCATGCTAGTACCTGATATAGCAATGGAACCTGTGTCTTCACCGGACTGATTCTCAAGTATTCCGGTTGTATACTCAAGATATATAGTATAATTAGCTATCGTATCACCTTTGATGATGACAGTAGCTGTAACTGTATCGCCGACATTTACCTCACCATTAGGTGTAAGTCCGATTACAACCGACGCATCCTCAGCATGTACAACCCTGTTGGAATAAGTTAAGAACGAACCAAATATTAAAATAAATGCAGTAATATAAACTAGTATTCTCTTAATATTCATTAAATACTTCACCTCTTTTAAACGAATAACAACACGAAACCCCAACAGTCATTACGACGTTGGGGTCATGCAGCTGCTAACGGGAGTCGAACCCGTGACCTCAACATTACCGATGTTGCGCTCTACCTACTGAGCTATAACAGCAAAACTAAGTGTTTTATCACACAGTTTCATATCTTACTTGAAAGAACGGTTCGTGTCAAGTTTATATATTAATTTTTCAGTTTATTATGGACTCTGTTAAGTGCATTATCCACGGATTTTTCTGTTTTCCGAGTCTGTCTGCAATCTCTCTTCTGGAAAGCCCTTCAAGATAAAGCCTAGTTACCATTTTTTCCATAGAACTGAGCTTCATATTCATTTCTTCATACATATGAGCGATTCTTTCATGACGAAGAATAATATTCTCTGGATTGCTTTTTTCCTCATCACTCATAAACTCTTTTTCATTCATGCTGTCTTCATCTTCATTTTCATTATAGTAAATGGAGATGGCACTATTGAGAGGAATATGCTTCTGCCTGTTTGCCGCACTGATTGCTGCATGAATCCTGTTTCTTACGCAGGTGGTGGCAAATGTATGGAAAGAAGCTTTCATATCCTTTTTATAATCTCTTATGGCAGTAAAGAGACCTATCATACCCTCCTGGGCAAGATCCTCGGTTTCAGCACCTACCAGATATAAGAATCTTATCTCACTGATAACCAGCGGTTTATATTTGAGGAGCATATATTCCTGTGCATCCACATCACCGGATGCTACAAGCTCAAGTAGTATTGAATCCGGTAATTTATCATATTTCGTCATTTGGAGTACCTCTGTCTAACAATTTCATAAGCAAGGACCCCTGCTGCAACAGATGCATTCAGAGATTCTATCTGTCCCATCATAGGGATAGAAACAACATAATCACATTTTTCTTTTACAAGTCTTGAAACTCCTGAGCCCTCATTTCCTATAACCAGGCCGATAGCTCCTGTAAGATTACATTTATACATAACCTCACCATCCATATCAGCGCAGGCAAACCAGAGCCCTCTCAGTTTAAGCTCTTCTATAGTATTGGATATATTCGTAACCTTTACTACAGGCGTAAAATTAATAGCACCGGCGGAAGCTCTTACAACAGTCGAAGTAATACCTGTTGCTCTGTGCTTCGGAATGATAACTCCGTGAGCACCACAGATATTTGCTGTTCTTATTATGGCTCCAAGATTATGAGGATCCTCTATTTCATCAAGGATTATAATAAACGGCGGCTCACCCTTCTTCTTTGCCAGGGCAAATATATCTTCTATCTCTGCATATTCATATGCAGTAGTCTGGGCTATCACCCCCTGATGATGTCCTGTTTCAGACATCTGATCAAGTCTTTGTTTTTTTACGAATGATACAACAGTTCCTGTACCCTTAAGCTTAGACAGAATAGTTGTTATAGAACCATCCCTAAGTCCATCCTGTATATAAACTTTATCAATTGTTCTGCCGGCCTTGATTGCTTCAAGAACAGAATTACGTCCTTCCAGACGGTTGCAGGACTGCTCAGTTTCTTCAGTTGAAGTCACCGGCGCCTTCGTCGGTTCAGCCTTTATCTCTGTTATATCATTTCCAAATATCTCGTATGCCATTTTTTATAACCTTGTACTTCCTTTTATTGATCGATCACACTGATCGATTCATTTATTATTTCCTCAAGTCTCTCTGTCTGTTCCGAAAGATACAGAAATCCAAGCACCGCTTCAAAACCTGTAGCTTTCAGATAATCCTCAAGAGACGCATTTTTCGCCTTTGTATGGGGAGATGAATTACGTCCGCGCCTGAATACATCCTTCTCCTGCTCAGTCAGTTTTTCCATATATGAATCTATAAAAGCAGACTGGGCATTTGCGGATACTATCTTCGTTACATTTTTATGGTACTTCTCCGGCTGCATATTTGACTTAAGAACAAAATGCCGTTTAACCATAAGATCATATACACTATCCCCTATAAAGGCAAGTGCCAGAGGCGAATATTTTGATGATACTTCATGAGAAGTCATAAATCCTCTCCTTATGCCCTTTTCCACTTAACGCCTTCGCGTGTATCCTCAAGTATTATGCCTTCCTCAAGAAGCTGATTTCTTATCTCATCAGCTCTGGCAAAATTCTTTTCCTTTTTTGCTGCAGTTCTCTCAGCTATAAGAGCTTCTATTCTCGCAACATCTTCAGATGCCATCTCATCCTCAGCTCTTTCTATATGAACACCAAGTACAGTATCAGATAACTCAAAGAGTATATCATAAAGCTTCTTAGCATAATCAGAAGATGAATTCTCATCTGTATTTGCATTGGTAAAACGAACCAGTTCAAATATAACTGATATAGCATCAGCAGTATTCAGATCATCATCCATAGCCTCATCAAATCTGCTTACAAACTTAGGAATCTCATTATCAAGAATACTCTGCTCTGCTTCAGATATAGCCTTTTTATTATCCTTACCAACTATATCAGACAGCTTCTCAGCTCCGTTAAGTATTCTCTCAAGACCCTTAGCACTGTCTTCTATAAGCTCCTTTGAGAAATTAAGAGGAGTTCTGTACTGTGCTGAAAGCATGAAGAATCTGACTATCTGTGGATCATACTTCTCGCATATATCTCTTACAGTAAAGAAATTACCAAGAGACTTAGACATCTTATCTCCGTTTATGCGAAGAAATGCATTATGCATCCAATATCTTGAGAATTCCTTACCACTTGCAGCTTCACTCTGAGCGATCTCATTTTCATGATGTGGGAATATAAGGTCTTCGCCACCGGCATGGATATCCAGTGTATCACCTATATATTTCTTAGACATGCATGAGCATTCAAGATGCCAGCCCGGACGTCCTTGTCCCCATGGAGATTCCCAGTAAGGCTCTCCTTCCTTCTTTGGCTTCCAAAGAACAAAGTCCAGAGCATCTTCCTTTTCATCCTCACCGGATACCTTAAGCTGATGTGACTCTGCACGGTGACCTGATTCCAGATCATCTATGTTCTTATGAGACAGTTTCCCATAGGAATCAAAGCTTCTTACCTTGAAATAAACAGTTCCGTTCTTTTCATAAGCATGACCGTTATCGATAAGAGTCTTTACCATATCGATCATTTCCGGTATTTCCTTAGTTGCCTGAGGATGAACTGTAGCAGGCTTTACATTCAGAGCCTCCATATCCTTCTTGCATTCTGCTATGTACTTTTCGGATATTTCCGATGCAGGAACATTTTCCTTAATAGAACGGTTGATTATCTTATCATCCACATCAGTGAAGTTCGTTACAAAATTAACCTCATATCCCTTATGCTCCAGATATCTTCTCAGTGTGTCAAAAACAATCATAGGGCGGGCATTTCCTATATGTATAAAATCATATACGGTGGGGCCGCATACATATATTCCTGCCTTTCCGGGATTAAGGGGTACAAACTCTTCCTTCTGGCGAGTCATTGTGTTATAAATTTTCATAATATTTCCTCTCATTTAATATATTTTTCTATTCACGGTTGACTCAGAATAGACTCTTGTTATTAGAAGTTATTTACTTTAGGAGCTATAAACAACTCGTAGTCGTCAAATTCTCCATAATTATTCAGTTCTTTCGATATCTCTTCGCCGGCCTTGAAATTATAATCAGAACCGATGAAGAATGCTGTAGAACTTCCGACAGGCTTTCCATCCTTGAAGAAAAGCGCTGATACATCTACTGAATTGAGATCATGATCAGATGTATTCTTTATAGTAAGAATTACCTTCTCATCTGTCTCGCTTACTTCATATGTTATATCGTCTGTAGCAGGCAGATACCACTGAGGTTCTTTAACATTTACCTTGTACTCTGCCCTGGCAAATGCGTCATCAGGATAGAATATAAACAATGCTTTCTTTCCTTTATCGATGGCGTACTGCTCATAAGAATCAGTACCTATTATTTTATCATTATCATCATAATAATTTACAGAAACATCTAAATCAATTACATAGTCTGTAGGATTCTCAATAACAAGATAATAATGATTCAGATATTCAGTGAAATTCTTATAATCTTTTACATTAATCTCCTTAGCTATCGCATCTGCATCAAAGCCCGGCTGTGAGAATGTCTGATTACCCGGAAGATCATCCCAGTTTATGTCAGTGGACTCTGTAGTTGTATCATCATTTCCAAAATCATATGAATACTCTGTAGTAGCTTCTGTAGCAGATTCGGTAGTTACATTATAATCCAGCTCATGCTTTGTATACTCTATTATCTTCTCACCAATCTTTTTACTGGAGGCCATTGTAACTATGGAAACAATAAGCCATAATGCACCGATAACGACACCGAATATAGCACAGGTCTTCTTCCTTCCATCCTTCTTAACCAGAGCTATGATACCCAGAATAAGTCCGATAAGATAAGTACATCCAAGAAATGATAAAACCAGGGAAGCAATACCCAAACCGGAATTATAATTGGATTCATCAATGGAACTTCTGTTGTAGGTTGTGGAACCATAGGTCGAACCACCACCATAGGCAGAACTGCCGCCATACGAGGAATCGCCATAGGGCTGTTGTGGCTGATCATAATCAGGTCCATCTCCAGTATTCTGATAAGTCATTCCCGGATTGGAATTATTGTAGCCGGTATTCTGAGCATATGGATTCTGGTTATATGGATCCTGACCATATGAGTTCTGTCCATACTGCCCCTGATCATACTGATTCTGAGCATACTGGTTCGGATCATACTGATTCTGATTATTTACACCCTGGCTATACGGATCCTGACCATATGGATTTTGATTATTTGGATCCTGAACATATGGATTCTGCCCGTATGGATTCTGGTTATACGGATTCTGTCCGTATGGATTGTTTGGATTATTTATATCCCCCATTTATTCCCCCCTAATTATCTACTTCTTCTCTTCTACATTTTCTGCTTTCTCAGAAGTTACCATTTTTATGATAAATAACAGAAGAATCATTATTACAAGTGTTATAGGAAGTGATACAAGCGCGATGCTTCCCTCAGCCACATATCCTACGACTCCGGCTATGAGATAACCGATAGTTGAAACAGCCGCTGCAGTAAGTGCATACGGAAGCTGCGTAGATACGTGATTTACATGATCAGAATGGGCTCCGGCAGAAGCCATGATTGTTGTATCTGATATAGGTGAACAATGGTCACCGCATACAGCTCCTGCAAGACATGCTGATATAGAAATAACCAGCATCTCATAAGTATCCTTTCCATCAAATACGTTACAAACTATAGGAATAAGAATTGCAAATGTACCCCAGCTTGTACCTGTTGAAAAAGCAAGGAACAGAGCAACCACAAATATAATAGCAGGAAGAAACATCTGAACACCACCTGCAGATGCAGCTACCAGATCATGTACATAGAACTTAGCACCGAGAAGTCCTGTCATACCTGAAAGTGTCCATGCCATAGTAAGTATAAGAATCGGAGCAACCATAGCTTTGAAACCCTCAGGGATACACTCTGTGAATTCTTTAAAGGTAAGGACTCCTCTTACCATATAGAAACAGAATGCAATAATAAGAGTTACAAGACTCCCGAACACGAGACCCATGGATGCGTCAGCATTTGCAAATGCATCTATAAAAGTTTCTCCGTCGAAGAATCCACCTGTATAAACCATTCCGATGATACAACAAATGATAAGCACAATTACAGGGAATATAAGGTCAATGACCTTTCCTGTAGGAGTCTTCATCTCTTCATCAGCATTTCCGTACGGACGGGCAGCTGTTGTGAAAAGATCCCCGTTTTCGATGGCATTTCTCTCATGCTTCTTCATCGGACCATATTCAAACTTCATAACGATCATCATAAGCATCATTAGAAGTGTTGTAAGCGCATAGAAATTATATGGGATAGTCTTTAAGAACATAGCAAAACCATTTATTCCCGAATCTTCAGGAACAGATGAAGTTACGGCAGCAGCCCAGCTGGAAACCGGAGCTATTATACATACAGGAGCAGCCGTAGCATCAATAAGATAAGAAAGCTTTGCACGGGATATCTTCTGTCTGTCAGTAACAGGTCTCATAACAGAACCTACTGTAAGACAGTTAAAATAATCATCTATAATGATTAGAACACCGAGGAGAACAGTTGCTATCTGGGTTCCGACTCTGGACTTTATGTGCTGTGCAGCCCAGTCACCGAATGCAGCAGAACCACCAACCTTATTCATAAGGGCAACCATGATTCCGAGTATAACGAGGAATACAAGAATACCTACATTCCAGCTGTCGGCAAGTTTGAAGATCATACCACCATCTTCATTAAAAAGCATGGTGTTCAGCATAAGTTCAAGATTACCATTTGCATAAAGCAGTGCACCGGATACTATACCAACAAAAAGAGACGAATAAACTTCTTTTGTTATGAGAGCAAGAATAATTGCTAGAACCGGCGGAAGAAGTGAAAAAATAGTAGAATAAACTGCAGGCTCATACTCTTCCGGATCAATACTTCCTGGGTTGTTTACCGTGAAAACGATAAGAACAGCGAGTATCGCAAGTGCAGCTAACAAGAAAATAATTCCCTTTTTCTTCATTATACCGTCCTCCTATGCTTGAAAATTTCATGGGTAATATTATAATGAATATACGTTATAAAATCAAATATTTATAAAAAAAACGTGACAAATCCCCCATTTCGTTGTATAACATTAAAGGTAGAAAATCGGGATGTGGCTCAGTTTGGTAGAGCGCCACATTAGGGATGTGGAGGCCGCAGGTTCAAGTCCTGTCATTCCGACAACTTTATAAGCAAAAAAGATGACAATTTTTCATCAGATGAAAAATTGTCATCTTTTTATATAATCTACTCTATTAAACCACACGATCACTCATCAAAAAGTATTGTTGAGAAGTATCTCTCTGCTGTATCAGGAAGCACTGTCACCACTGTCTTACCCTCGCCAAGCTTCTTGGCAAGCTTTAAGGCAGCAGCAACATTGGTTCCGCTGGAGATACCACACATTAGTCCCTCTTCTCTTGCAAGTCTCTTTGAAGTATCTATTGCCTCTTCGTCAGTTACTATATAGATATCACTGTATATATCCTGATTAAGTATCTGAGGAATAATTCCATCTCCGATCCCCATCTGCATATGTGTACCCACAGTACCACCTGCAAGTATCGCTGCATTTTCAGGTTCAACAGCCCAGATCTCTATATCGGGATACTGTGCTTTAAGCACCTCACCGATACCGGTAATTGTTCCTCCGGTTCCTATTCCCGAACAGAATCCATGTATGGGACCTGCCACCTGCTCCATTATCTCAAGAGCAGTATGGTTCTTATGAGCCATTATATTATTGGGATTCTCAAACTGCTGTGGCACAAATACCTTCGGATTTTCATCCCTCATTCTAAGCGCAGTCTTTACGCACTCATCGATACATTCTCCGATATCACCTGCATCATGGATAAGTATTACCTCCGCTCCGTAATGCTTAACAAGTTTTCTTCTTTCTTCACTTACGGAATCAGGCATGATTATTATGGTTTTGTAACCACGAACCGCTCCCACAAGGGCGAGACCTATTCCCTGATTTCCGCTGGTAGGCTCAACAATTATTGTATCCTCTTTGATAAGTCCCTGCTTTTCAGCCGATTTTATCATATTATATGCAGTTCTGGTTTTAATGGATCCGCCTATGTTGGTACCCTCAAACTTTACGAGCACCTCTGCACTTCCAGGCTCAACCATTCTGTTCAGTCTTACCATAGGTGTATGTCCTATGGCTTCCAGTACATTGTTATAAATCATTTATAAGTTTCTCCTAAAAGTTTCTTCCGTTCCAGCCCCAGTCAGATGTGCCGCGATATTCTACATATATGTTGTTTCCCGGGATTCCAAGTTCCTCTTCATATATCTCGCATATACGCGCAGTCATCTTATCAGCTGCAGAGCTGCTTACTGAACCGAATACATCAACTGATACATAAGCGCCCTTTTCAAGCTTATTACCTGCAAAATACAGACAATAATCATCTTCAAATCCAACCATGAGAAAGCTCTCCGGTTTTCCTATAATAGATGCTGCCTGTCCCAGTGCAGCCTTAATCTTCTGCTTCTTCTCGTCACTTACCTTGATTGAAATCTTTGAATCAATAAATGGCATGTCGTTTTCCTCCCCATAACTTTTTATCTTTATTTATTGTTTTCTACCCATTCATAGGATATACGATAATCATCCAGTTTCTCATTAGCCGTCATAAGTCCTGATAAGGTCTTCTCGGTATTCTTCTCAAGCTGATTCCAGAATTCCTTATTTCCTCTCAGCTTCTCCTCCTCCGACTTCTTAAGCTCACTCACAAATGAAGCATAGTCCTTAAGATCAGAGCTTGTGAAGATAGACTTCTTTACATCGTAGGTCTGGAAGCTGCTCTCATCCAGCTCATGAGAAAGTATCTGCGGCTCAGGAAGATAAACAATTATCGTCTTCTTCTCATTGTCCACATCATACTCTATTTCTTCCATATCGATTCCGGCATTTATGGTTCCGGAAAATGTATACACAGTTTTATCTGTTGTAAACGGAATAGTAATATCCGTATCTGTAAATTTCTGGCTTTTCTCATAAGTACCGGCATCTGTATAAAAATACTTATAGGACACCAGCTCTCCTGCAGGTGCGATAGATTCCTTTACAGTCTGCTTATCTATCTTTACCTCCGGCTCGATAATAGGCGCAAGTGTAGTAGGTTCTTCCGTTTTAGGAATAACTATCTCTTCCTTAGCCTTCCTCTTACCTGAAAGAGTGCCGATGACAAATGCGCCCACACCGATAAGTACTAGGGTTATTATTACACCGATAACAACTTTCATTGAAACAACAACTCTGTTATCCATACTGACCTCCGCTCTCTATTACTTAATATTCTTCAGGATAATCGCAACTATCTCCTTTGTAGTCAGTTTATGGGTTGCACTTCTTGCCTGCAGTTCAGTGATGATAGGCTGTAGTCTGGACATAACTCTCTTAACAGCCTCAGACTCCATGGATTTTTTAACCCATTCAATATCATTTGCAGACTTTGCGCCTGTATATATCTGTTCAAATACATATATACAGCCTTCTCCGAGAGCCGCCACAATGGTACCTGCTACAATGGCATTTAAAACCTCTGCAGCTATATTGATTCCCGGAATAGTATTCAGTACACCGAGAGCAGTCTTCCCAACAACTCCCGCTGCACCTGCTTCTATCATACTCTGAAAAAGACTCGATTTTTCATCAAACTGCATATCATACATCTTGGCCAGACTCTTTATCTCTGCTATCTCCAGCGGAGTAAGAAGAGCCCCGTCTGAAAATGGAATCGGCGAAAGTCCGATTGTGGCAGCTGCAAGAGTGGATGCACCCACCAGTGAATGAGACATCATCCTCTTCTGTGTCAGTCTGTATCTTCCCACATCCTGCATGGATGCAAGTCTTCCCTCAGGAAGATAAAAATTCGTAGCCATAAGCAGTTCGTCCAGACCATAAGGAATGATACTTACACCCTGATCTATCCTGTAGGTGCTGGCAACTATCGGAATGATAGCCTTAAGATTAAGACTTGTCTTGGAATTCTTGGCAAATGCCTCCTGAACCATTCTGACATTCTCATCTCTTTCGATCTTTGAATAAGACTTTGTAATAACCACAATGATCGGTACACTCTTCCAGAAGGATGTAGACTTTAAGAACATATCCACATTCCTTTTGGCAAATCTCTTGGAAGTACCATCTATGCAGTACCATATCATATTAATCTGTCTGTCGGAACCATTATTGTTCTTTACTGAATCCTTGGTCCATTTCTTAATGGCATTAATTGCCTTGACCTGATTCAGATAACCATATTCAAAACCAATAGTATCAATAAGCCTGAACTGCAGATTGGGACCATCATAGAGTCTCAGTTCTTTCGTTATCTCTGTCTGAAATTCACTATCTGCAAGCAGCGTTCTGATGAGTGTAGTCTTACCCACACC
Source organism: Eubacterium sp. (assembly GCA_017519155.1). Lineage (GTDB taxonomy): Bacteria > Bacillota > Clostridia > Lachnospirales > Lachnospiraceae > Eubacterium_Q. The sequence goes on along the minus strand of JAFWSY010000215.1, from coordinate 2,604 downwards.
GGAATTACCGATAACTACTACATTTGGCTTACTGACAGGTGCATACATCATATTCTGATAACCAGGACTCACCTGAGGACTCACAGTGCCGGCACCCTGAGCCATCTTACCCTGATTGCCCGGAACACCACTTTGATTACCGGAACTCATATTTTGTCCGCCCATATGTATACACCTCCTCATTCATACAAGTATACTTTACTAGATTAAGCCCGCGTCGAGCTGTGACACGCAGTCACGAGCTGATGTGCCTGAGAGGACTCTGCTCTCGCACGGTTCGGGTAACCCCTAGCGGACCACTCGCAAAAGCTCGTTCGCTAAGCTCTCACTTCGTACTCTGTACTCGTGAATCGCTAAGCGCCGAGACCCGAAACGGTCCTTCAGGCACACACTCGTGCCTTGCTTGGTCAGCTCGTTCGCGAATAAACTTTAATCGCGAGCAAGTAAGCCAAAAAGCGATGTGCGAAGTATGCATGTGAGACCATAAGGGTCGCGGTGCTTAGCGATTCAGCCATCTGATGTTCAGGTGGCTGAGAGCTTAGCAAACGAAGCGTAAGCGAAGTGGTCCGTTCGGGAGAGCCCGCCATGAGCGAAAGCGATGTCGAACATGCATACTATCGTACATGCTTAGCTTACTTGCCGCGGGAATTACGTACAATAATGTATACTTCGTCAGATCAGTTTTCCAAGTATCTCATTGCTGCGTGCCACAAATCTTGTCAGTTCTTCTGCTGTAAGCGGCTTATTGGCAAGCACTGCAAGATCGTACAGCTGGCAGCATATTGTCTCTGTCATATCCCCTTCAGGATTATCCAGCACATACTTAACAAGCTTGTTATTGGAATTCAGTATAAGTGTCTGAGCATTAGCACCGTAATCAAGTCCGCCCATGCCACCCATACCTGCATCAGCATACATTTTCATCATCTCAGCCATACGTCTGTCAGCCTCTGACTGTGTAAGCATGGAGGATACATTTTCATCCTTAAGAGATTCTACTTTTATCTTTATGCTGTCCTTGCCGAGAGCCTTCTTAAAGGTTTCGGTAAGCGCATCAGTATACTTCTTCTCATCCTCCTCTGAAAGAGCTTCACCCTTAAACGAAGCACTAACATCAGAGTCAATTCTCATGAACTTAACCTTATCGTCTCTGGCTTCCATCATAGTTATGTATGGATTATCAATATTATGTGTCAGATATATAGCATCAAGTCCTTCATCCTTGAACATCTGAATATAATTAGCCTGAGTCTCAGCATCAGATATATAATAAACAGTATTCTCATGCTTTTCCTTAGCAGCTTCCAGATATTCAGGAAGTGTGAGATATTTATCCTCAAGATTCTTGAAGATCATGAATTCCTTCATCTTCTCGTCGAACTTATTGTCCCTAAGACATCCGAACTTGATAAACGGACTAAGGTCATCCCACAGACCTTCATACTCATCCTTATGATTCTTATACATACCGATAAGCTTATCAGCAACCTTCTTTGTTATATAATCAGATATCTTGGCAACAAAACCGTCATTCTGAAGTGCACTACGTGATACATTCAGCGGAAGATCCGGACAGTCAATAACACCCTTAAGCACAAGAAGGAATTCAGGAATAACCTCTTTGATGTTATCAGCAACAAAGACCTGATTGTTATAAAGCTTTACAGTTCCCTCCAGCTTATCCATATTCGGATTGATTCTCGGGAAGTAAAGTATACCCTTCAGGTTAAATGGATAATCCATATTCAGATGTATCCAGAACAAAGGTTTCTTGAAATCAAGGAATACATGCTGATAGAAATCTATATACTCCTCATCCTTGCAGTCAGCCGGAGTCTTTGTCCAGAGCGGATGAATATCATTAAGCGGCTTAGGTGCATTTTCATCCTCGTCCTCTTCTTCGAATTCCTCAGCTTCAGCTTCCTCTGTATCACCAGCATCTTCAGAAGTATCTGTATCTCCAATGAGATCATCTTCCTCAGCCTTCTTCTTTGCCTTTTTCTCAGCATCGACAACCTTAGCCTTAGCTTCTATCTCTTTGCCAAGGTCTTCTTTAGCCTTATCTTCATTTATATAATATATCTCAACAGGCATGAAGGAACAATATTTATTTATAACCTCTTTAACCTTGAACTCATTACAGAACTCAAGTGAATCTTCAGCAAGATAAAGAGTAATAATAGTTCCTCTTGTATCCTTATTGCCTTCACTTATCTCATAGGTCAGTCCACCATCACTTTCCCAGTGAACCGGCTCAGCATCCTCTTTATATGAAAGTGTATCAATGGTAACTTTTTCAGCTACCATAAAAGCTGAATAAAATCCAAGACCGAAATGACCGATTATCTGTTCACTCTGATCTTTATCCTTATATTTCTCAAGGAAATCAGAAGCACCGGAAAATGCGATCTCATTGATATACTTCTCGACCTCTTCTCTTGTCATTCCGATACCATTATCTTCAAATGTAATGGTCTTTTCCTTCGGACTTGAAGAAACTGTTACCTTGAAGGATGGACTATCCTCTATCTTAGCTTCTCCCATAGAGTCAAGTCTTTTGATCTTAGTAATAGCATCAACTCCGTTGGATATCAGCTCTCTGAT
>JAFWSY010000214.1 GCA_017519155.1 Eubacterium sp. | reverse complement strand
TTCAAAATGATGATGTATAGGTGCCATTCTGAAAAATCTTCTCTGGCCGTGTGTAGCCTTGAAGACAAGTACCTGTATTATAACTGAAACTACCTCAATAAAATAGATAAATGCAACAATAATTATAATAAATGGCTGTCTCAGTACTATTGCAGCCGCTGCTGTATATCCGCCAAGCATGAGTGAACCTGTGTCTCCCATGAAAACCTTAGCCGGATGGCAGTTGAATACGAGGAATCCAAGAAGGGCTCCAAGCATTACAGCTGAGATTGCCGAGATGCCTACGAAACCGTAGAGCGCACCGGCAACTGTAAAGAATACTGCTATCACCGATGTTACCGAGGTTGCAAGTCCGTCAAGTCCGTCAGTAAAATTCGATCCGTTAACAGTTCCGATAACCATTACAAAGATAAGCACATAATAGAACCATCCGAGATCAACTGTTGTATCTGCAAATGGAATCCTGATCACTGTAGCATCATCTCTGTCAAAATGTAAATATACAGCAAGGCACGCAGTTACTATAAACTGTCCTGCCATCTTCTGTAAAGGTGTAAGTCCTTCAGATCTCTTGAAGCCGATCTTGATGATATCATCAGCAAAGCCTACGAGTCCGAAGCCTCCTGCCACGATAAGAACAGGAATAACCTCTGAGTATTTTGTTGAAAGATATATTCCCACAGCTACAAATGAAGCAAATATCATTATACCGCCCATTGTAGGAGTACCGGCCTTAGCCTTGTGGGATTCAGGTCCTTCTTCTCTGGTATACTGTCCGAACTTCAGCCTGTGAAGCACCGGTATCATTAATTTGCATAAAATAACGCATATCACAAATGCAGCCAGCGCCGGCCAGGCGATATCACTCGCAATATCTACTCTGGGTAATAACTCTTCAGGCAATAGCATTTTATTTATCCTCCCTGCCTAATTATTCTGATGCATCCGATGGTGAAGCATCATAATAGCCTCCTGAACCATCTTCATCAAGAGATGTTGCACCTATGGAATCATAATCGTTTATTCCGTCTCCTGCAACATCATTTTCAGGAATTTCTCCATTATATATAGGAACCGCAGGATCATATTCTCCATCACCTGCATATACATCGTCGGATTTATAAATATTCATGTAAGGGAACAGGTCCTCAGCGATCATATGGAATACTTCTGCTCCGGCACCTGTAAGATACTGCAGATCAACATGCGGTTCATCAACAACGCAGTATACCACAACCTTCGGATCTTCAACAGGTGCAAATCCGATGAAGGACAGAAGGTATTTATTATTTCCTCTAGGAAGCTTCTCAGCTGTACCGGTCTTACCGCCGATTGAATAGCCGTCTATCGCAGCTCTCCAACCTGAACCGTCAGTAACAACCTTCTTGAGAATTCCTCTCATTGTATCAGAGGTTTCCTCGGAAATTGTTCTTCTTACAAGGATCTTATCAAAGTTCTTAACAAGATTTCCGTTGTTGTCAACGATCTTGCTTACAACGTGCGGCTTGTAATAGTAGCCTCCGTTTATAGCAGAACAAAATGCTGTTCCCAGCTGCATCATAGTAACTGTAACGCCCTGTCCGAAGGAAGATGTAGCAAGCTCAACCGGATTAAGTGTATCCTTATGAAATATAAGAGAAGAAAGCGAAGCTTCACTCTGCTCTCCCGGAAGATCTACATTTGTTCTCTGTCCGAAGCCGAAAAGCTCCTGGTACTTATCAAATGTATCCGGTCCCTCCATCTCGGCAATCTGCATAAGACAGTCATTGCATGAGTTTTCGATTGCTCCGGATACAGTAAGCATTCCGTGTCCGTCCTGATTTACGCAGGAGATATCAATTCCTGCAACCACCTGTGAACCATCACAGTAAAATGTTTCCGAACCGTTCAGAACTCCGTCCTCAAGAGCTCCCGAAACTGTAAATACCTTATAGGTTGATCCCGGCTCAAAGCAGTCGCTTACAACAAAGCTTCTCCAGAGCTGGTTTAATCTGTCTACCTTGTCATCATCAGACATCTTCTTCATGATCTGCTCGAATTCTGCATCAGATGCAGTTGCGAACTGATACCTGAGATATTTTGTATCATATGCATCATTTGGATCATAATGATGTCCGTTGCAGAGTGCAAGTATCTCGCAGGTATTCGGATCCATAACAAGTACCGAAACATTCTCTGCACCGACAGTATTCATATATTCATCTACATTTTCCTGAACTATCTTCTGAACCTCAGCGTCAATGGTGGTTACTATAGTATCTCCATCCTTTGCCGCCTCAGTGATCTTCTGTGTTGTATAGTCATCGGTAAGGTAAACGTAGGTACGTCCATCCTCACCATTAAGGTATTCATTGTATTCACCCTCGATACCGCCGAGTCCGACATTTCCGCCTACGACGAAGCCCAGCATATGACATCCAAGAACGCCGTTAGGATACTTTCTGACATAGCTCTCCTCGAACCATACGCCGACAACATCATCTTGTTCTTTAGCGTATTCATTGAACTTCTTGACCTGCTCGTATGGAAGTCCCTTTCTCAGAACATCATAAAGCGAATTCTTATCCTCGAAGTACTTCTCAAGCTCTGCCTCGGTAACATCAAAATGCATAACCAGCGCCTTAACGGTCGCAGCCTTCTTCTCTTCATCTCTCAGAATATTCTTCGGCTCAATGATAAGGTTATACACCTTGCTGCTCATAGCAAGAACACTGCCGTTTCTGTCAAGGATCTCTCCTCTCTTGTAAGGAACCGCAGTACTTGTATAATTTCTCTGGCTGAGCACACGCCCTGCATACTCACGTCCCTTCTTGACGTTGAGCTGAATGAGCCTCACAGCCACTCCGATAAGCGCAATCGTTATGATTCCCATAACGACAAGAAGGTGTATCCTCATTCTCCTGAGGAACACCTTTCTTCTCGGTCTGTTAACTTTGTGACGGGATTTCCTTTCATCCCTTTCATCATTATTATAATTCATATCATCAGATCCATTCAAATAGCTTTAGTCAGCACTTGGAACATCTCTGTACTGTTTTACATAGTCCTCATTTGCAGCATCGTAATAAACAATCTGTCCCTTCTGAGAATAAACCATACCAAGCTCATTTACAGCGATCTTATAAATCTCTTCAAGAGTATATGCATCGCTAAGGCTGTTCTCAAATGCCTCATTGTCTGCCTTTGCATCTCTGATCTCGCTCTGTAAGCCTGAGATCTTGCTCTTCTTGCTGTCTACCTGATTCTCCATTCTCAGCATGTTCGCACATGATGCTATCATAACTATCATAGCAATTGCAAGGAAAAATGTATACTTAAAATCAAATGCAAGAGATTTTCCGGCCTTAATAGCTGAAACTCTGTATGTTACCGGCTGTTCCTTAACAGCATGTCTTCTCTGCTGTTTTCTCTCTGTGTCCGGTCTTCTTTCAGGTCTTACTGCAGGAGCTGCCTC
>JAFWSY010000213.1 GCA_017519155.1 Eubacterium sp. | reverse complement strand
CCTGATTGTGGTCCTGACTGTGGTCCGGGATGTGACTGTGGAAAATATACTGAGCTGGGTAATGACGTTTTCATGCAGTATGAGAAGCATCATGACGGAACTCTTACTCCGCTTAAGCAGAAGAATGTTGATACAGGATGGGGACTTGAGAGAATCCTTGCATTCCTCAATGGTACAAAGGATGTTTATCAGACAGACCTCTTTACAGATGCCATAGCATTTATCGAAAATGCTTCAGGAACTAAGTATGAGGCTGACGAGAAGCTGACAAAGTCCATGAGAATTCTTGCTGACCATATGCGTACAAGCGTTATGCTTATAGGTGATGCAGCTAAGCTTCTGCCGTCAAATGTAGGCGCAGGTTATGTACTTCGTCGTCTTATCAGAAGAGCTGTAAGACATGGAAGAACTCTCGGTCTTAGTAGAGAAAAGCTTCTTGAACTTGCTGCTATATATATCGATAAGGTATATGATGACAGTTATCCGCTTCTTACAAAGAACAGAGAATTCATCATATCTGAGCTTGATAAGGAAATTGCTCGTTTCGAGAGTACTCTTGAAAACGGAATGAAGGAATTCAAGAAGATACTGGATGAAAAGAAGAGCGGTGCAGATAAAGCAGGAATCACAGGTGAAGAGGCATTTTATCTGTATGATACATTTGGCTTCCCTCTTGAACTTACAGTAGAGATGGCAGGTGAGGAAGGAATAGCTGTAGATGAGAAGGGCTTTGATACAGCTATGGATGCGGCTAAGCAGAGAGCAAGAGAAAATCAGAATTTCTCTCAGACACTTGTAGCCGGTGATGATGTATTTGCTGAATTATCTGATGATGTAACAACTGAATTTACAGGTTATGATAAGACCTTTGATACTTCGGTTATCGTGGCGCTGGCAAATGGAGAGGCAATGGTTGATACTCTTTCAGAAGGCGATAAGGGTACAATTATTACAAAGTCAACTCCGTTCTATGCTACCATGGGTGGTCAGACTGGCGATACAGGTGTAATCGAAAACAGCGTAGGTGCTACATTTAAGGTTGAAGATACAGTTAAGCTTAAGGGCGGAAGAGTTGCTCATGTAGGTGTTGTTACCAAGGGAGTAATAAGTTCCGGTTCAGAAGTAGAATTGAAGGTTGATTCAGAAAGAAGAGCTCTTATCTGCAAGAACCATTCAGCTACACACCTTCTTCAGAAGGCTCTTAAGACTGTTCTTGGTGATCATGTAGAGCAGGCCGGTTCTCTTGTTGAGCCGGGAAGACTTCGTTTTGACTTCTCTCATAATCAGGCTATGACTCCTGATGAGATAAAGGAAGTTGAGGCTATTGTTAATAAAGAAATCGGAGAAGACCTTAAGGTTAATACTGAGGTTATGTCTCTTGAAGATGCAAAGAAGACCGGTGCTATGGCGCTCTTCGGAGAAAAGTATGGCGAGACTGTTCGTGTTGTAAATATGGGCGATTGGTCTATCGAGCTTTGTGGTGGTACACATGTTCCTCATACAAGCGTTATCGGTTCATTTAAGATCGTATCTGAGCAGGGTATAGCAGCCGGTGTAAGAAGAATTGAAGCTCTTACATCCGTAGGTGCTGCAGCTTATTATGCTGATATAGAGGATAGACTTAATGCAGCTGCAAAGGCTGCCAAGACTGAGCCTGGAAAACTTACAGAAAAGATTCAGTCTCTAATGGATGAGATAAAGGCACTTCAGTCTGAAAATCAGAGTCTCAAGGATAAGATGGCCAAGGCTGCTGCTTCATCTGCTGAGGATTCAGTAGTTGAGGTTGGAGATGTAAAGGTTCTTCCTATGGGAGTTCAGGGCGTTGATCCCAATGCTTTAAGAAATCTCGGTGATGAATATAAGGTTAAGCTCGGTAAGGCTGTAGTAATTATGGCTTCTGACCTGGGCGACAAGGTAAGTCTTGTAGTTATGGCTTCTGATGATGCAGTAGCTGCAGGAGTGCATGCAGGAAATGTAATCAAAGCTATTGCACCTATCGTAGGTGGCGGCGGTGGCGGACGTCCAAACATGGCTCAGGCCGGTGGCAAGGATGCTTCCAAGATAGCTGATGCACTTGCAGCAGGAGTAGAAGAGGTTAAAAAGCAGATAATATAACTTGACAAGACGCTCTGTTTTGGTATAATTAAGTTCGTGTCTTATTCGATACGTTAATAAATAAGGATAATCCCGTATGGAGGGAGGGTAGATATATGTCAAGCGTAGTTGTAAAAGAAAATGAGACTCTCGACAGCGCTCTTCGCAGATTCAAGAGAAACTGTGCAAAGGCCGGTATACAGCAGGAGATACGTAAGAGAGAGCACTATGAGAAGCCTTCAGTAAGACGTAAGAAGAAGTCTGAGGCTGCCAGAAAGCGTAAGTATAAATAATTGATTTACGTATCAAGGAAAATGAAAGTGCCACGGTTTTATATGAACCGTGGCTTTTTTTCAAATTAATTTATGGGGACAAAATATGTCGATTAAACAGAAGATAATCCGAATTGACGAAAGAAATATCCAGTTGGTTTTCGGTCAGTTTGATAAGAATATAAGAAAAATAGAAAAGGCATTTGGCATAACCTATGTCTGCAGAGGTGATTCCCTTATAATCGAAGGTATGGGAGTAAATGTAGACAATGCCGAGAGGGTAATAAATGATCTGCTGGTTATCTGCAGGAACGGCGGAGAGATAACTGATCAGGCTGTTGATTATTCCATAAAACTTGCAACAGATGGAGAAAGCTCTAAGGCCAGTGATCTGGAGGATGATAAGGAAATCATCTGCCATACATTATCCGGAAGACCTATAAAGCCTAAAACCTTTGGACAGAAGGAATATGTAAATGCAATTGATAACAACATGATCATCTTCGGATGCGGACCTGCCGGAACAGGTAAGACCTATCTGGCCATGGCCAAGGCTATCACCGCATTTAAGAAGGGAGAGGTGGAAAGAATCATCCTTACAAGACCTGCCATCGAAGCAGGGGAAAAGCTTGGATTCCTTCCGGGAGATCTTCAAAGTAAGATAGATCCATATCTCAGACCGCTATACGATGCTTTGTATGAGATTCTCGGAGCAGAAAGCTTCCAGAAGAATATGGAAAAAGGTCTGATAGAGGTTGCTCCTCTGGCTTATATGAGAGGAAGAACGCTGGACAACGCATTTATCGTACTGGATGAGGCACAGAATACGACTCAGTCTCAGATGAAGATGTTTCTTACCAGAATAGGTTTCGGTTCGAAGGCTATAATAACCGGTGACCAATCCCAGAAGGATCTTGCATCCGGTACTGTTTCGGGACTTGATACAGCTCTTAGGGTTGTTAGAAATATAGAAGGAATAAAAGT
>JAFWSY010000212.1 GCA_017519155.1 Eubacterium sp. | reverse complement strand
TATCGGGAGTAATGACAAAACAGGATTTTCTTGAGCAGATGAGAGGTTCATACCAGCACAAATTTGCTAAGAAGCCGGAAGTTATTGATGGAAATATGCAGGCGCTTGAACGTGCCTTTGAGGAGGTGCACTAATGGCTAATACTAAGAGACTTGATATATCAAAAATAACAGAAAAATCCCCATATCAGGATATTACACCGGGAAATTCCGTATACGGCGGAGGTGGTGCCGTAACCTTTAATACCGGTGAATGGAGAACAATGACTCCTGTAATAGATTGGGATAAATACAAGCAGTGTCTGCTTTGTGCACCTATGTGTCCTGATTCATCTATTCCTGTAAAGGATGGAAAGAGACTCGATTTTGATTTAGATCATTGTAAAGGATGCGGCATATGCGCTGGCAGCTGCTCCTTCGGTGCGATAACAATGAAGGAGGGACTGTAAGGTGTCAGATATGGATAAGAAAACAAATGGACATGTTCGTCCGATAGACGTTCCGTCAAGGGAGAGCAAGAGTCCTTATGATGCAGAATATAAAGAACAGAAGAAAAAAGAAAATGAGAGAAGAGTAAAGGGTACAGCTTCAAAGAAGCGTGACAGAATGTCCGGAAATGAAGCGGTTGCTCTTGCTATAAAGCAGGTAAATCCCGACGTTATGCCGGCATTTCCTATCACACCTTCTACGGAGCTTCCGCAGATGGTTTCCACTTATATCTCAAATGGCGAGATAGATACAGAGTTTATTCCTGTAGAGTCGGAGCACAGTTCAATGAGTGCCGCAATCGGTGCTTCAGCAGCGGGTGCAAGAGCTCTTACAGCAACCTCATCAGCAGGTCTTGCGTTTATGTGGGAGGAGCTTTATATAGCAGCTTCAGACAGACTGCCATTAGTACTCTGCCTGGTAAACAGAACACTGACAGGACCGCTTAACATCAACTGTGACCACTCAGACAGTATGGGTGCAAGAGACAGCGGATGGCTTCAGGTTTATGCTGAGACAAATGAAGAGGCATATGATAACTTCATCATGGCCTACAGAGTAACCGAGCATCCTGATGTTATGCTTCCTATGATGGTATGTTATGACGGTTTCATAACAAGCCATGCTGTTATGAATATAGAAACTCTTGATACTCATTCAGTAAGAGAGTTTGTAGGTCAGTATAATCCTGACAATTTCCTGCTTAACAAGGATATGCCTATGGCTGTAGGTCCATATGCAAATTCACCATACTATATGGAAACAAAGTTCAGCCAGAGAGCCGGCATGAAGAATGCAAAGCAGGTAATCCTTGATGTTTGTGCAGAGTATGAGAAAATATCCGGACGTAAATACGGACTTATAGAAGAATACAGAATGGAAGATGCGAAGTATGCCATAGTTATCATGGGATCAGTAGCAGGCCAGACAAAGGATGCGGTTGATAAGCTTCGTGAATATGGAATTCACGTAGGAATGATAAAGGTTCGTGTATTCAGACCATTCCCTGGAGAAGAGCTTGTTGAGGCGCTTAAGAAATGTCAGTCAGTTGCCATCCTCGACAGAGCAGAGAGCTTCTCGGGTATGGGTGGACCTCTTGGTTCTGAGCTTAAGGCTGCTATGTATGATGCAGGACTTAAGATACCTACAGTTAACTATTTCTACGGACTGGGCGGCCGTGACTATACAGTTACAGAAGCCAGAGATGTATTTAAGGACATCAGAGAAATAGTAAGACGTGATGCTGAACCAGTTCAGTACAAGTATGTGGGACTCAGAGATAAAGACGCTGCTAAGCCTGAGGATATATTTGAATTCAAGGGCCCTGATCAGATGGATATCCGTCTGTCAGGAGATGGAGTGAAGATTTCAAAATAAAAAGATGACAGTTTTTTATCAGATGAAAAATTGTCACCTAATTGAGAGGAAACGGAAAAATGGCATATAATTTAAAAGAAGTAATGAATAAGCCGGATCGTCTGACACCGGGTCACAGACTTTGTGCCGGATGTGGAGCGGCTATCACAGTAAGAACAGTGCTCAGGGCACTTAAAGAAGAAGATAAAGCAGTTATAGGAAATGCAACCGGCTGTCTTGAGGTTTCTACATACCTTTATCCATTTACAGCTTATAAAGACAGTTATATTCACAACGCATTTGCTTGCGCAGGTGCAACTCTTTCCGGAGTTGAGACTGCATACAATGCACTTAAGAAGAGAGGTCGTATCGATCCTGATACAACCTACAAATTCATAACCTTCGGTGGTGACGGTGGTACTTATGATATCGGTTTCCAGTCACTTTCGGGAGCTATGGAGAGAGGACATGATATGGTTTATGTATGTTATGATAATGGTGCATACATGAACACAGGTATCCAGAGATCCTCAGCTACACCTAGATTTGCAGATACAACAACTACTCCGGTAGGAAAAGTAAGTACAGGTAAGGTTCAGTCACGTAAGGACTTGGCAGCTATCATGGCAGCTCACAATATCCCTTACGTAGGACAGTCTACTTTTACCTCCGGAATGAAGGATTTATATGAGAAGGCTGAAAGAGCCATTTATACAGAAGGACCGGCATTCTTAAATGTAATGTCACCATGTCCGAGAGGCTGGAGATTCGATGCTGCCGACATGGCAAAGATATGCAAGCTGGCAGTTGATACCTGCTACTGGCCTCTGTTTGAAGTAATTGATGGAAAATGGATTCTCAGCTATGAACCTAAGAACAAGCTTCCTATAGAAGATTTCCTTAAGCCACAGGGACGCTTCAAGCATCTCTTTAAGCCGGGAAATGAACATCTTCTCGGAGAATTCCAGGAAGAAATCGACAAGAGATGGGAAGAGCTTTTGAAGAGATGTAATTAAGGAAACTCTTATGATAACCAAAGACGTTGCTGCTATGATAACCTATTCTCTCTCTTATGCAGATGAGATAGGTCGTAAGAAAAACGGAACCTATCCGCCGGAGTCGGATAAAAGCCTAAGAGATCAGCTTAAAGACGATATGCTGGTCTTTTTGGGGTATATATATGATCCCCAGAGCAGTGATGACTTTGCCCAGATTGATTTTATTAATAACAGCCTGCAGATATTTATTACCAGAGAGAATTTTTTGAGACTTAGAAACGACAGAAGTATGTTTCCGGATATGCTGGAAAGGGTTCCCCTTTCACTGCAGTACTTTGTAAAGGATGATCTGTCACCCTTTACAAGAAGAGCCGGCTACGGAATCGCCCTTTCAAAGTATCTGGTTAATACCTTTAATGATGTGGGCTGTTATTTTGCAGCTTTTAACGGAATAAGCGATTTTGAGGCGGACAGAATAGCCGAATATATCGGAATGATGAACGCCTATCTTGACAGTGTGGGTCTTCTGGAAATGACACCGGCCCAGGTCAGGGCTTCCATGGGAATAGTGGATAAGCCTGAGAAAAGACCCAGGGAATATGGAGTTGACCCAAGCAGAAGTTATTTTGTAGGCAGGTCCGGAGGAATGTTCGGCCAGCAGACCAAGAGTACACTGGGAAATTTACTCTGGGGCAGATCCTATAATAGTAGTCGTGATACCATGACTCCTTATTCATCGGCTCAGGCTGATTTGGATGCCATGATCATGATGAATAATTACAACATGCAACATGCCGAAGCAGGAACGGGCTTTGATGAGGGAATGCTTCGAAAAACTCCTTCCGGACGCGTGGACAGAAGCATGTCTATGGAGCAGTCCACAGATAACCGCGGAGTAGCCATGCATCATGATGAGCCAAAGAAAGAAGCTCAGGCAAAAGGCTCTCAGGAGCGAACCATAAATGATACAGAGGGGCTGGATGCTCTTCTTCAGGAATTAAACAGCCTTATAGGTCTTAGTTCCGTAAAGAAGAATCTCAATAATCTTATTAACCTTGTGAAGATAAGAAAACTTCGTGAAGAGATGGGACTTAAAACACCCGACATGTCTCTGCATCTTGTCTTTTCAGGTAATCCCGGTACAGGTAAAACCACTGTTGCAAGACTTCTTGCTGAGATATACCACCAGCTTGGAGTTGTAAGCAAGGGACAGTTTATTGAGGTGGACAGAGCCGGACTCGTAGAGGGTTATGTGGGCCAGACAGCACAGAAGACTTCAAAGGTCTGTGATGAGGCTATGGGCGGAATCCTGTTTATTGATGAAGCATATACACTGACCAAATCAGATGGTCAGGACTTTGGTCAGGAAGCTATTGATACTCTTCTTAAAAGGATGGAGGACAACAGAGCTGACTTTATAGTTATAGTTGCCGGATATACAGAGGAAATGAAAGACTTTATCGACTCAAATCCGGGACTCAAATCAAGATTCAACAAGTTTATTGAATTCCCTGATTATACAGGAAATGAGATGTATAAGATATTCGATCTCATGTGCTGCAGCCAGGATTATGTCATGACTTCCGAGGCATCGGAATACGTAAAGAAGCGTTTAAATGACATGAAACTTATGGACGAAGAGAACTTCGCAAATGCGCGTGAGGTCAGAAACTATTTCGAGAGATGCGTGGAAAGACAGGCATCCAGAATAGTTTCCATTGATATGATCGATGCGAATAAGCTTACGACTCTTTGTATAGATGATGTAAAGGAATAGGCATTGATCATAGAGAAAAGGTGACATTATATGATTACTGTAGTCTTTGATATGGACGGAACTCTGCTGGATACCGAGAGGATATATCAGAAATATTGGTATCAGTCTGCAAAGGAGCTGGGTTATGACCTTACACCGGAAGAACTTCTGGAATACAGAAGTCTGGGGAAAAGCTTTGCAGTTCAGAAAATGCTGGAGAGAACGGGAAGAGCCACAGCCTATGTGGATATAAGAGAGCACCGTAAGCAGCTGATGGATCCGGTGATGGAGGAAATAGAGATTCCCGTAAAGCCTAGGGTCAAGGAAGCGCTGGCTCTGCTAAAGGAACATGGGGCAAGACTTGCTGTAGCTACAGCTACAATAGTTCCAAGAACCGAGGATTATCTCACAAGAGCCGGAATCAGAGACTATTTTGATAAGCTTCTCAGTGCCAAAGACGTAAAGGAAGGAAAACCGGCACCCTATGTATATCTGGATGCTTGTAAGGAGCTGAGAGCCGATCCGAAGCAGACCTTCGCGGTTGAGGATGCTCCAAATGGTGTCATGGCTGCCGTAAGAGCGGGCTGCAGAACCATAATGATTCCGGATATAACAGAGCCGGATGAGGAGCTTAAGAAAATAATAGAGTATAGAGCCGGTGACATGATGGAAGCGGCTGAATATATAATTAAGGAGAAATAACATGGTAACACTTTATGAATCAGGAGCATATCTCTTAAATGGTAAAGAGCTTGTAGCTGATACTGTGTCAGCTGATGAGCTTTCGGCAAAAGGGATAAAGGTATCAAAGGAGGAAGCTAAGAAAGGAACCATAGCTTATGGTATTCTGAATAAGCACAACACCTCCGGTGATGAGGAAAATCTGAAGATCAAATTCGACAAGATGACATCACATGATATTACATTTGTCGGAATTATACAGACAGCAAGGGCATCGGGACTTACAGAGTTCCCTATTCCTTATGTTCTTACAAACTGTCACAATTCTCTTTGTGCTGTTGGCGGAACTATAAATGAAGATGACCATATGTTCGGTCTTTCTGCTGCAAAGAAATACGGTGGTATCTATGTACCTCCTCATCAGGCTGTTATTCATCAGTATGCCCGTGAAGAGCTTGCTGAGTGTGGTGCTATGATCCTTGGTTCAGACAGCCATACACGTTATGGTGCACTTGGTACCATGGCTATCGGTGAGGGTGGCGGAGAGCTGGCTAAACAGCTACTCGGAAGAACCTATGATGTTAAGTCTCCTAAGGTAATAGCTATTTATCTTGATGGTGAGCCTGTAAAGGGCGTTGGTCCTCAGGACGTTGCTCTCGCACTTATCGGAGCTACATTCAAGAACGGATATGTAAAGAACAGCGTAATGGAGTTCATTGGTCCGGGAGTAGATAAGCTCTCAACAGACTTCCGTATCGGTGTGGATGTAATGACAACAGAGACCACATGCCTTTCATCTATCTGGAAGACAGATGAAAAGACTAAGGAGTGGTTCGATACACATTACAGACCTGATGCTTATAAGGAAATGAATCCTGCAGACGTTGCATACTATGACGGAGTTGTTTATGTGGATCTGTCAAAGGTACGTCCTATGATCGCGCTTCCATTCCATCCTTCGAATACATATACCATCGAAGAATTAAATGCAAATCTTAAGGATATCCTTCACGAATGTGAGGAAAACGGAAAGAAGCAGCTCACGGGTGATGTTGAGTTTAAGCTTACAGATAAGATCCGTGACGGAAAGCTCTATGTAGAACAGGGAATCATCGCCGGCTGTGCAGGTGGTGGATTCGAAAATATCTGCGATGCGGCTGATATCCTTAAAGGTCATTATATCGGAAATGATGAGTTTACTCTTGATGTATATCCTGCAAGTATGCCGGTTATGATGGAACTCGTAAATAACGGACGTGCTGCAGACATAATGAAGACAGGTGCTATTATCAAGACGGCCTTCTGCGGACCATGTTTCGGTGCCGGAGATACACCTGCAAACAATGCACTGTCTATCAGACATTCAACACGTAACTTCCCTAACAGAGAGGGATCAAAGATACAGAACGGACAGATCAGTTCAGTTGCACTTATGGATGCACGTTCTATTGCAGCTACAGCTGTTAATAAGGGCTTCCTTACACCTGCAACTGATATAGATGTAGAGTATACAGGACCTAAGTATTTCTTTGATAAGTCTATCTATGAGAACAGAGTATACGATGGATGGAAGAAGGCAAAGCCCGAAGAGGAACTGAAGCAGGGACCGAATATCAAGCCTTGGCCTGCTATGCCTGCTCTTACAGAGAATCTTCTTCTCAAGGTCTGCTCAGTTATCACTGATCCTGTTACAACAACAGATGAGCTGATTCCTTCAGGAGAGACCTCATCCTTCAGATCCAACCCAATCGGACTTGCAGAGTTTACTCTGTCCCGTAAGGATCCTGAGTATGTAGGCCGCGCTAAGGAGTTCCATGCTGTTGAAGTAGCAAGAGAAGAGGGCGGACATCCTTGTGAGATCTATCCTGAGATCAAAGAGGTTATGCCTAAGGTTAAGGAAAAGTTCGAAGGCGTGGATAAGTCCAATACAGGCTTCGGAAGTACTATATATGCAGTTAAGCCGGGTGACGGTTCTGCTCGTGAGCAGGCAGCTTCATGTCAGAAGGTACTTGGCGGATGGGCTAATATAGCACGTGAATATGCAACAAAGAGATATCGTTCAAATCTTATCAACTGGGGTATGCTTCCATTTATAATGGATGAGAATTCGGTTGACATAACACAGGATAATCCTTATGGATTTGAAAACGGAGATTATATATTTATCCGTGATATAAGAAAAGCAGTAGAGGAAAAGGCAGAGGTTATTACGGGATACATCGTTAATAAGGGAATGAAGGAAATATCCCTTAAGCTCGGTGAGCTGACAGATGATGAGCGTACTATAATAACAAGTGGATGTCTTATCAATTACTATCGTGACCATTAAGTTTACATAACTTCTTGTGAAACTATACGCGGTTTGTCTATTTCTCCTTTTTGGATAAATAGAAAATGATATTTTTCTTCGATATGTATTCATTTAAAGTCAAAAATCTGATATTATTTTGAATTGGGATATATCTATCAGACCCGTTAGTTTAATGAAAGAAGGTGAATTGTATGAGCTATGGTACATTTTGGGTTATAGTTGCTGCGGTAGCTCTTATCGTAGAGATTATTACTCTCGGACTTTCGTCTATATGGTTTACAGGGGGCGGAATAGTTGCGGCAATCATTGCTTATCTGGGTGGACCGCTCTGGCTGCAGATTGTGGCATTTATAGTAGTTTCAACGATTCTGCTGCTGGTTATGAGACCGCTTGCCAAGAAGCATCTGGCTATCGGTCAGGAAAAGACCAACACAGACAGCCTCATCGGACGAACTGAAAAGGTTCTTGTTGCCATCGACAATAATGCGGGTACGGGAATGATCAGACTCGGTGATGTTGAGTGGCGTGCAGTTTCTGATGATGGAAGCGTCATACCGGAGGATACTCTGGTGAAGATATCCAGAATCGAAGGAACCAGGCTATATGTTAAGCGTGAGTTGGATATGGAATAAGTATTTATCTGACGAAGCCGCGCGGCTATTGATTTTGAAAATGTTTTAACAAACATATAAAGGACATAAGGAGGTTTAAGTATTATGCCAGTATTAATTATCATTTTAGTAATTGCAGTAATTCTGCTTTGTAGTTCACTTCGTGTTGTAAGACAGGCCAACGCTTACGTAATTGAGCGTCTTGGTACATACACAGCAACCTGGGGTGTTGGACTCCATCTGATGGTTCCAATCATTGACAAGGTTGCACGTAGAGTTTCTCTTAAAGAGCAGGTTGCAGATTTCCCACCTCAGCCGGTTATCACAAAGGATAATGTTACAATGAGAATAGATACAGTTCTTTTCTTCCAGATAACAGATCCTAAGCTTTACTGCTATGGTGTTGAGAATCCGCTTGCAGCTATTGAGAATCTTACAGCTACAACACTTCGTAATATAATCGGTGATCTTGAACTTGACCAGACTCTTACATCTCGTGAGACAATCAACTCAAAGATGAGAGCTACTCTTGATGAAGCAACTGATCCTTGGGGAATCAAGGTTAACCGTGTAGAGCTTAAGAACATTATGCCACCTGCAGCTATCCAGGAATCCATGGAGAAGCAGATGAAGGCAGAACGTGAGAGACGTGAGCAGATTATCAGAGCTGAAGGTGAGAAGCAGGCAGCTATCACAGTATCTGAAGGTGAGAAGGAAGCTAAGATCCTTCGTGCTACAGCTGATAAGGAAGCTACAATCCTTGCAGCAGAAGCTAAGAAGCAGGCAGCTATCCTTGAAGCTCAGGCACAGCGTGAAGCAGCTATTCAGAGAGCTCAGGGTAATGCAGAAGCTATTCGTCAGGTACAGCAGGCAGAGGCTGATGCTGTAAGAATGATGAATGAAGCAGCTCCTTCACAGGCTACAATAGCCGTAAGAGGTCTTTCAACATTTGAAAGAGCTTCACAGGGTCCTGCAAACAAACTCATTATCCCATCAGAACTTGCAGGTGTTACAGGTCTTGCTACAGCTGTAACAGAAGCTATCAAGACAGGTAAGGAATCACCTAAAACAGCTCCTAAGGCTGAATAATATAAAAAAACAAATGTGTCAGGCGTAAAGTCTGACACATTACTAACGGAGGAAAAATATATGTTTAAGAAAACGATGGCGGTTATTATGACTGCAGCACTTATGCTCGGACTTGCTGCGTGTGGATCAAAAGGCGAAGTTAAAGAAGAGTTTGGTGAACAGCCGGAAGAAATGGCATTAGAAACAGTAGCTGCCGTAGAGGATCTTAAAGCTATTCAGGAAAAAGGAAAACTGGTTGTCGGCATTACTGATTTTGAGCCGATGGACTATAAGGATGAAAGTGGAAAATGGATCGGTTTCGATGCGGATATGGCAAATGCATTCGCAAAGAGCCTCGGTGTTGAAGCTGAGTTCGTTGAGATCGAGTGGGATAACAAAGCCCTCGAGCTTTCTTCAGGAAATATAGACTGTGTATGGAATGGTATGACACTTACTGATGAAGTTATGAATGCTATGGACTGCTCAAATCCATATTGCAACAATGCTCAGATAGTAATAGTACCTTCTGACAAGGCAGATCAGTATCAGACAGTAGAAAGCCTTAAGGATCTTAACTTTGCAGTTGAGGTCGGAAGTGCTGGAGAGCAGGAAGCACAGGCAAACGGACTTAAGTATACTTCAGTTCAGAACCAGGCAAATGCTCTTATGGAGGTAGCAGCAGGTACCTCAGATGCAGCTATCATCGATTCACTTATGGCTGCTGCAATGGTAGGAGAGGGAACAAGCTATGACAAGCTTACTTATACCGTAGGACTTAACAGTGAGGAATATGGTGTAGGCTTCAGAAAAGGTTCTGATCTTACTGATAAGCTGGATGAATTCTTCAAGTCAAGCTATGCTGATGGAAGTATGCAGAAGATAGCAGAAACCTACGGTGTTCAGGCTGCACTTATAGAGCAGAAATAATCCGCTTTGTACCCTTGGTACTAAAGGAGAAATCAATCATATGGATTTGTTTTTAGAGCAATTACCTATAGTAATAAAATCGTTAAATATAGGTTTCTTACAAACTCTGAAATTATTTTTTGTGACATTAATAGGAGCCCTTCCACTAGGGCTCCTTATATCCTTTGGGTCAATGTCCAAAATTAAACCGGTAAAGTACTTATTTAAGCTGCTTATCTGGATCATTCGAGGTACGCCGCTTATGATTCAGCTGCTTATTATTTATTATTTTCCGGGACTTGTACTGAAAAATGCTATATGGGGAGGCGATGAGTCGGGAAGATTTGTCGCCTCTGCAGTTGCGTTTATAATTAATTATTCCTGCTACTTCTCAGAGATATACAGAGGAGGAATAATAAGCATTCCTGTGGGACAGGATGAAGCCGGTCATGTTCTTGGCATGACCAAAGGTGAAGTTTTCTTTAAAGTAAAACTTCTGCAGATGATAAAAAGAATATTACCGCCTATGTCGAATGAAGTACTGACCCTTGTAAAGGATACATCCCTTGCAAGGATTATTGCGCTTCAGGAGGTTATATGGGCAGGACAGGCATTTATGAAGGGCTCACAGGGTATATCGGGTGCTATCTGGCCGCTGTTCTTTACGGCTGTATATTACCTGATATGTAACGGTATATTATCGCTATTACTGGGCGGCCTTGAAAAGAAACTGGATTATTTCAGATAGATATTGGAGGATGATATGAGTATATTAGAAGTTGAACATCTTGGTAAATCCTTCGATAAGACAGAAGTTCTGAAGGACATCTGTTTTACTCTGGAAAAATCCGAGGTTTTATCAATAATCGGTTCATCGGGAAGTGGAAAGACTACACTTCTGAGATGTCTTAATTTTCTGGAATTTGCCGATAAGGGACTGTTTAAGGTATCAGGGGAAACAGTTTATGATGCGGCAGATAAGCAGTATATGAAGGATTCTGTTATCAGAAAAAATGTGCTCCATTTCGGACTGGTATTTCAGTCTTTCAACCTTTTCCCGCAGTACACTGCGCTGGAAAATGTAATGCTTGCGCGTCAGCTTCAGGCGAAGAGAGAACCTGACTTTAAGGCACATAAGAAGGAGATACTTGAGGAAATAAGAGTACAGGCTGAGGGGCTGCTTAAACAGATGGGACTGTCTGACAGAATGGGGAACTATCCGCACCAGCTTTCGGGCGGACAGTGTCAGAGAGTAGCCATAGCAAGGGCTCTTGCAATGCAGCCTGAGATACTCTGCTTTGACGAACCTACTTCGGCTCTGGATCCGGAGCTTACGGGAGAGGTTCTTAAGGTAATAAAGGAACTTGCAGAGAAGAAAATGACCATGATCATCGTAACACACGAGATGGCATTTGCCAGAGATGTATCTGACAAGGTTATTTTCATGGATAAGGGTATAGTACTTGAACAGGGGACACCGGAGGATGTATTTGAACATCCGAAGGAAGAAAGAACTAAACAGTTTATCGGTGTAATGTAATTGATAAGGGGGATCTGTTATGGGGAATAGAAGAATAGCACTTCTGATCGGACAGGCAGATGAAAGTTATCAGAATGATTTTATAAAAGGGGTTATGTCCTGTGCCTTTGAAAAGGGATACAGTGTATGCGTTTTTTCGATGTATATAAAGTATCAGAACAAGAAGGAACGTGAGATAGGAGATTCAAACATCTATAATCTTATTAATTATGACTTGTTTGATGGAATAATTATCTTATCTGATACGATACAGACCCCCGGGGTGGAAAAAGGTCTTGAGGAGAAGATTAAAGAAAGTTTTTCAGGGCCTGTAGTATGTATAGATACTGACAGTCAGTATTTCTTTTCCTTCTGGACAGATGGCTATGATTCCGTATACAGTCTGATGAAGCATCTTATTGAAGAACATGGTATGAAGGATATAGCATATCTGACAGGGCGTAGGAATCATATCCATTCACTGAGAAGGCTGGATGCTTATAAAGCTGCCATGCAGGATCACGGTCTTGAGATTCGTGAAGACAGGATCTTTTATGGCGACTTTTGGTATACCAGCGGAAGTACCTGTGCTGATACACTTCTGAGAGATAAAGATAATCTGCCCGAGGCCATTATGTGTGCTAATGACTGCATGGCCATAGGGTTTGCCGAGGAAATGGAAAAGAGAGGCCTATCGATTCCAAAGGATATAGCAGTTGTAGGTTACGGTACTTCGGATGAAGGAAAGTATTGCCCGAAAGCGCTGACATCAGCCTTCAGACCTGCAGAGGAATATGGCAAATATTCAGTTGCTTCGCTTCTTAAGCTGATGAATAATGAAGAACCCGGCAGGATAGAATATGAACCACAGCTATTCATTGGAGAGAGCTGTGGATGCAGAAATGATGGTATCATGCCTCAAACTAGTAGGCGGACCACCTGGCAGAGCTATGACTCTGAAGAAGGATATTTTTCCGTACATAATTTCCTTATGGATGATCTCTGCAGCAGTGATGATCTTATGGAGATGATGGACGCCATATACGAAAATGTATTCCAGCTGAAAGCAGTTAAGAGGTTTAACATCATACTTAACGACCTGTGGCTTTATCCCGACAAGATGGCCAGAGACAGCTTCCCTCAGAAGGGATACTCAACTAAGGTGATAAATGCTCTGTCCTATAATTCGGACAAACTGTCTGAAGGCAGCATAAGCCTGGAGCATCTTTTTGACAGGGACGAGATTCTGCCTGAATATGATGAAAATCCATGCGGATATATATTTACTCCGCTCTATGTGGAAGATGAATCCTTTGGATATGCAATGATCAGCTATGGTTCGGAACCCAGAAGCTATGATGAGATATACAGGCTCTGGATAAGAGAAGTTTCAAGAGGACTTGAAAATCTGAAGAGACGTATGATAATCAGAGAGCTGAAGAAGGAGATTACTCCTAAACAGCTGTCCAAGTTCTCGCTTAATTCCGATCTAAAGGAAATGGCAGAGGTTCAGAATATTATTGATAATAATCTGTTTACGTATCATTTCCAGCCGATTGTAAATGCCATAGATGGAGAGATTTATTCCTACGAAGCGCTTATGAGATCTGCTACGGAAAGCAAGATACCGCCACTTCAGATCATAAAGTGCGCAAGTGAATTAAACCGGATCAATGATATAGAGAAGGCTACATTTTTAAATGTATTAAAGACAGTTAAAGAGAATTCTGAGTGCTTTACTAACAGAAAGGTTTTCATAAACAGTATCCCGGGATGTAAGCTGGAATACGAGGATTTTTCAAAAGTAGAGAACATGCTTAAACAGTTTGCGAGTGTCGCAGTAGTGGAACTGACGGAGCAGGCTGAGCTGAGAGATAATGAGCTGGACGAGCTGAAACAGCGCTATAAGCGCCTCGGGGTAGGCATTGCAGTTGATGATTATGGTACAGGTTATTCCAATATCAGTAATCTGCTGAGATATATGCCTGACTATGTAAAGATTGACAGATTGCTTCTTACGGAGATACAGAACAGCTCGCAGAAACAGCATTTCGTAAGAGAGGTTGTGGAGTTCTGTCATGCCAATAATGTTATGGCGTTGGCAGAAGGTGTTGAGACTACAGAGGAACTTCGTACGGTAATCAGTCTCGGAGCGGATCTGATACAGGGCTTTTATGTTGCCAGACCAACAGAGAAGATCATTGATTCCATCGACAGTAATGTCAAAATGGAGATCAGCAGATATCATCGTGAAAAGGAAGACGGAACTTCTGATAAGTCCTATATCGCAGGAAGAATCAGAAGAATATCTGTCGGAAAACTGATTAAAGAGGATAAAAACTGCATAGTTATAGGCGAGAAGGAATCTACCTTCAGAGATCTGACAATAGTCGGAACTCCGGGAATCAAGTCCGATATTCATATCGAGATACTGGAAGGCTATGACGGAAGAATAATTCTGGAAAATGTAACCCTTACAAATATAAAGAATCGCCCATGTATTATCATCGCTGAAAATGCAAATGTCACGCTTTGTCTGGAAGGTGAGAACCGCCTGTTCGGAGGAGGCATCAAGGTGCCCGAGAATTCAAAACTTACGATAGAGGGAGACGGTGATCTGAAGATTGACCGTTCCGCTTCAGATATATATGGAATAGGTAATACCATACAGAAGAAACACGGTCTGATAGAGTTCTATCAGGATGGTGAGATACAGATAGAGCTGAACGGTAAAACCTGTATAGGTATTGGTTCGGGCCTCGGTGGTGATATCAGAATAAACAAAGGTAAGTATACCATTAAGATTAATGGTGATGAGGGAGTCGGTATTGGCTCGCTTAGCGGAGACAGACCACTGGTTATACATGATACGGATATAAGTATAGAGACAACACTATATAAGGGTACTTGTATAGGTAATGTTGAATCCTCTGCTAATATAGATATCTGGCGCTCCCTTGTTAAATGTAAAAGTGCCGGAAAGAGTATAGTTCTGGTTGGCAGTGTCGATGGTAAAGAAGCCGCTGTAAAGATTCATGACATGAGTCTGATATTGAGTGCGAGAGCAGATTATTCAACCGGCGTAGGAAGTTATGCAGGTCATACGGATTTTAATATTGAGTCTGCGGCTTACAAATATACAGGTATGGGAAGACGCGCCTTTGCTTATGGTGGCTGTACTGATGATTCTGACGTTTCCATCAACAATTCTGATATAATAGTTGACATAAAAAATGAAAAAGGTATAATAACAAATGCTTGTCAGGACAGAATTCAGGAAGCCTACAGACGTTTTGATCTGACAGTAAATACTTTTTAGAGGATGAAAAATGATTCGAAAACTTAAGGAACATCAGTTTCTGTTTGAAGAGCTGGTTAAGAGGGATTTTAAGAAAAAATATAAAAGAACTGTATTAGGTATGTTCTGGAGTATGCTCAGTCCACTCCTTAATCTGCTGGTAATGGCACTGGTGTTCACCCAGTTTTTTGGAAGAAACGCACCGCATTACATCATATATCTGTTCAGCGGAAATATAGTAATGTCATTCTATAAGGAATCAACCAAGGGAGGCATGGCTTCACTTGTGGGAAATGCAAACATTTTCTCCAAGATAAATGTTCCCAAATACCTGTTCCTTTTCTCGAAGAATGTATCGGCGCTTATCAATTTCGGTCTTACGATCATTATATATTTTATATTCGCAGCAGTGGATCATATACCGTTTCATCTTAACTTCTTCTGCCTGATCATACCGGTGGTATGTCTGGTAGTAATGAACATAGGTATCGGAATGATTCTTTCGGCCATGTATGTATTTTTCAGGGATATCCAGTATCTGTATGATATATTCCTTACACTTCTGACTTATACATCTGCGATATTCTACTATGTGGATCAGTTTAAGCCGGTATGGAAACAGAGAATATTCCTGCTGAATCCGGTATATGTATATATCAAATATTTCAGAACTATAGTTATAGACGGCAATATACCTAGTCTTCAGTTTCACGGACTGTGCTTCTTCTATGCACTGCTTTTCCTGGGGATAGGCTGCTGGACCTATAAGCACTATAATACGAAGTTTTTATATTACGTATAATGACATAAGTGTCAAAAGTCAAACTGCGTTCCTGCTTGCAGGAAAAGCAGCTTGACCTTATGACACGCTGAAACACGAAGAAATAGCAGTTTTCGTAGAAAACTAGCGGTTTCTGAGTGTTTCAAGGATTGCGGGAGTTTCGTAAGAAACGTAGCAATCCGTATGTCACATGGTGTCAAAAGGTACTTTTGACACCCACGTCGTATAATGAATCTATAAGGATGTAGATGAATGAAGGCACTTGAAGTAAAAAATGTATCAATTGCATATATGACCGGAGACTTCAGAAATATCGGTATCAAGGAATTCTTCATGAGAAAGTTGAAGGGAAATTATGAGGTTCAGAAATTCTGGGCCGATAAGAATATCAACTTCGATCTTGAAAAGGGAGATATGCTGGGAATCGTAGGAACAAACGGAGCAGGAAAATCAACACTGCTTAAGGCTGTTACAGGTATCATGGTTCCCACAGAAGGTAAGGTAAAGGTAAGAGGAAAAGTTGCCGCACTGCTGGAACTTGCTTCTGGTTTTGACGGAGAACTTACAGTAAGAGAAAATACCTATTTAAGAGGTGCACTCCTTGGTTATACCAGGGAATTCATGGATGAAAAATATGATGAGATAATAGAGTTTGCCGAGCTGGAAGAGTTTCAGGAAAGAATGTTCAAACAGCTTTCCAGCGGTATGAAGAGCAGGCTCGGATTTTCCATAGCATGTCTCATTAATCCGGATATAATTATTCTGGATGAAGTCTTAAGCGTAGGCGACGGAGCCTTCAGAAAGAAGAGCCGTGACAGAATGAGAGAGATACTTGACAGAGGAGTTACCGGTATACTGGTATCACATACCGTGAGCCAGGTAAGGGACCTTTGCAACAAGGTACTCTGGCTGGATCATGGTAATCAGATTGCATTTGGCGATACAAAGACTCTTTGCGATGCATATGAAGTATTTCTTTCACTTCCGAAAAATGAGAGAAAGGTTCCTTCCAGCATGGAGGAGATAGAAGAAG
>JAFWSY010000211.1 GCA_017519155.1 Eubacterium sp. | reverse complement strand
GGACAATATAGTAGTATTCGTGCTTGATACCATGGATGAGGTTTATTATCAGGATTATCTCACCAGACATCCTGAGTTTGAGGCAGAGCTTCCGGGCTTTGTTCATTATGATAATGCCATGACCGGTGGTGCCAGAACCATGATGGCTATGCCTATTTTCTTCACCGGTATACCTTATGACAGACAGGAAACCTACAGTGGTTATATAAATGAGATATATCAGAAGGATAACCTGATAAAGAGGATGTCTGATGCAGGATACGATGTTAGGATTTATTCTGAAACACTTTTCTTTTCAAATGAAACAGCAAAGTATGTAAGTAATTTTGATGTCGTATCAGATCCGATAACTTCTGAGTCTATACTTATGAAGAAGCTGTATAAGCTGTCTCTTTTCAAGTTTATGCCGCATTTTCTTAAAAGTCGTTTCTGGATGCAGACCTCTGATTTCAATCAGGCAATGGCCAGGGATAATAATTATTTTTTTGATGATGCAAAATTCTATGATAAATATTACAATACACATATGACTATCGATTCTTCTAAGAAGAAGACATTTACCGTTTACCACATGCGTGGAAATCACCGTCCATATGATATGGATGAGAATGGCGCTTATATCGGTAAGTCCGGTCGTAAGAAGCAGATGGTCGGTGTCTTCAGAATCGTTAAGGAAATGATCGATGAGATGAAAGAGAAGGATATATATGACTCTTCGACTATTATGATAACAGCCGATCACGGTGACCTGAAGAAGGCTCAGTGGATCATGCTGATGCTTAAAGAGGCTGAGGCAACGGGAGAATGTACATATTCACATGCCCCTGTATCCTCATTTGATTTTCCGATTTATTTCTCGTCTCTTACAGGAGATACGATGACAAATGAGTACGGCACAGATATGCTGAGTCTCAAGGATGATGATAAGAGAACCAGATATCTCTACAGAAACTCTACTGATAACAGTAAGCTTGTAATCGATAAGTACTCCACCGATGATGAAGTGGGTAACTACAAGGCTATGAAGAAGGAAGACGAGTTTGTGGAAGAGGGAGAAGTCGTTCCTTATGAGCTGGGAGAAAGACTTGGCTTTGATATAGATAATAACGGAAATGCCTATGCTACGGAAGGCTTTGCTGATAATCATGGTTTCAGAACGAGACTTCGTGGTCCGATATCCACTCTGGTGATTCCGTTCAAAGAGATTCCAAAGAAGAAAATTACCTGTAACATCGAGGTTCACAGCAGAAGTGATGTAAGTCTCGGAATGAATTGTATCGTTCAGGTAAATGGTCAGGAGGTTTATCAGAGTACTGTTGATAAGGAAATGATAAGTAACGGAATCGTTTTCGATATAGACCCTTCGATGTTTAAAGATGAAAACCTTCAGATAGATTTTCTGTTCCCGGATCTTCCCGAGGATGAGATGAATAAGAAGGTTATTGACAGAACCACGACTATTTCGTTGGTTTCAATGGTAATGGAGTAAACTGATGGAAGAATATACTTTAAAAAACAAATTAAAACTTGGTGCAGTGCTTGGTTTATTTTTCGTTTTCACTGTATTTTTCTACGGACCGGCCGGCATATATCTATCAAATGCAGATGAACTTAAGTTCGGCCTCGGAGTTGTTATAAAGGTTGCCCTTATAGTATCTGTAATACTGTTTCTACTGATTGTCGGTTTCGGTCTCATAGTTCCGAAGAAGCTTTTCCTGTGGTATATGCTTATCTTCCTCGGTGTAGCTCTGGGCTTCTATGTTCAGGGAAATTATATCAATTATAATTATGGAGTTATGGACGGCTCTGATATAAAATGGGGCGACTATACTAAGTATGGACTGCTGAATACAGCCATCTGGGGTATATGCTTTATAGTTCCGTTTATTATTTACCTTATAGTTCGTAAGAAGGATAAGGCGCTGATTAATAAAATAGTTATGGGTATATGTGCATTTCTCATTGTTATTCAGATACCTGCATTTATTTCCCAGGCTATGTCTTATAAGAAAAAGAATACGGAGTCTCTGGTCATTACAACAAATGAGATGTTTGATTATGCTCCGGATAACAATATAATCGTTTTCATGCTTGATGGTATCGATGAAAAATACTATGATGATTATCTTACAAGGCATCCTGAGTATGAACCGAATCTTCCCGGTTTTGTTCGTTACGATAATGCCATGACCGGCGGAGCAAGAACCATGATGGGTATGCCGATTTTCTATTCAGGCAAGCCTTATAACAGACAGGATACCTACAGCGCATACATTGACGAAGTATATAAGGGTGATAACCTCTTAAATAAAATGTATGATGCCGGATATAATGTAAGAGTTTATTCAGAAACTCTGTTCTACTCAAATGATACGGCCAAGGTCGTAGATAATTTTGAAATGGTTTCTGATCCTGTTACATCTGAGTACATGCTTACAAGAAAGCTTTATAAGCTGTCACTCTTTAAGTTTATGCCGCATTTTCTTAAGAGCCGTTTCTGGATGGATACATCAGAATTCGAAGCTGCCATGACAAGAGATAATAATTACGAGTTCAACGATGTAAAGTTCTACGAGGAATATACAAAGAGACATATCAATATAGATGAGTCTCTTCAGAAGACATTTACCGTATATCATATGAAGGGTACACACCGTCCTTTCAACATGAACAGACATTGTCAGGAAAAGGGCAGAACTAACCGTAAGGAACAGATGGCCGGCGTTTTCAAGATAGTTAAGGAGATGCTGGATGAAATGAAGCAGAAGGGTATATATGATTCTTCTACTATTCTGATCACTGCTGATCATGGGGATTTGGATCTGTGTCAGCATATGATCTGTATGCTTAAAGAGTCAGGTTCTACAGATGAGTTCAGAATATCTCATGCACCTGTTTCATCTTTTGATTTTCCTATATATCTTGCTTCTGTAGCAGGTCAGACCATGACAAATGAATATGGTACAGATATGCTCAGTCTTGCAGAAGACGAAAAGAGAACCAGATATCTTTTCAGAAATTCCTCCGATAACAGCCAGCTGGTTGTAAGGATGTATAATACTGATTCAACAGCAGATGATGTTGATGCTATCACTCAGATAGAAGAGTTTGTTGACGATGGAGAGAAGACCCCGTATGAGCTGGGAACCAGACTCGGCTTTGATGCAGAGGATAATGGTAATACCTATGCCACCGGAGGTTTTGCAAATAATCACGGCTTCAGAACCAAGCTTAAAGGACCTATTTCCACACTTGTGATTCCATTTAAGGAGATTCCTAAGAAGAAGATCACCTGTCATATAGCTGTTCATGACAGATCGGAAGTAGTCTATGGAATGAAATGTGTCATGAAGGTAAATGGTACTGAGGTTTATTCAGGAGAGGTTTCTCCGGAAATGGTAAGTAAGGGTATTAATTTTGAGATAGATCCTTCCCTTTTCACAGATGAAAACCTTCAGATCGACTTTACATTTCCTGAGGTTGATATGAAGGAGATGGAGAAGAATATCGGAGACAGAACCACTACCATATCTATAGTATCGATTGTAATGGAGTAAGACGTTAATGGAATATTCTATGAAGGATAAGTTAAAGTATGGACTTATTCTAAGTTTGTTTTTAACCTTTACTGTATTCTTTTATGGCCCCGTTGGTATATATCTTGCAAATGCAGATGAACTTAAGTTCGGCCTCGGGGTAGTCATAAAGGATGCCCTTATCATATCGGCGATTGTTTTTGTCGGCACTACAGTTTTCAGTCTGATAGTGCCGAAAAAGCTTTTTAGGTGGTACTGCCTGCTGGTTTTAGGCGGTGGTATCGGCCTTTATATACAGGGTAATTATATTAATTATGATTACGGCGTTCTGGACGGAACAGAGATACAGTGGGAGAATTACACAAAGTACGGAGTTATTAATACCCTGATATGGGGAGTGGCTATCGTACTTCCTTTTATAGTTAATTTCATAGTATCAAAGAAAGACAAGAACCTCATGAATAAGATCATAGTGGGAGCTTGTCTTTTCCTCGTTGCTATCCAGATACCTGCATTTATATCCCAGGCTGCGGGCTATAAGAAGAAGCAGGAGGTTTCCCTTACCATCAACAACGACAACATGTTTGAGATGGCTTCTGACGAGAATATCATAGTTTTTGTGCTGGATACTCTGGATGAGGTTTATTACAAGGATTATATAAAGAAGCATCCTGAATTCGAAGAAGACCTTCCGGGCTTTGTTCACTATGATAATGCCCTTACAGGTGGAGCCAGAACCATGATGGGTATGCCTATCATGTTTACGGGTAAGCCTTATAACAGACAGGGAACCTACAGCGATTATATAGATGAAGTATACAGCAAGGATAATGTGCTGCATAAAATGTCTGATGCCGGATATGATGTGAGAGTTTATTCGGAAACACTTTTCTATTCAAATCAGACAGCTGACTGGGTGTCAAATTTTGAAATGGTTTCCAATCCCGTTACATCTGATACGATTCTGACAAAAAAGCTTTATAAGCTGTCACTGTTTAAGTTTATGCCGCATTTTCTGAAATCAAGATTCTGGATGCAGACTTCGGAATTCGAAGAGGCTATGAAGAGAGATAACACCTATCAGTTTGATGATTCGGTGTTCTATGAGAAGTTCAAAAATGATGGGCTTACTGTCAGCAAGTCAGTTAAGAAGTCATTTACAGTATATCATATGAGAGGCGTTCATCGTCCTTTCAATATGGATGATAATGCAGTATTTGTGGGACATACCAGCAGAAAGAAACAGCTGGTTGGTACTTTCAAGATAGTTAAGGAGTATATCGATCAGCTTAAAGCTGTGGGACTTTATGATTCTTCCACAATAATGATAACAGCAGATCATGGTGATAAGAGACAGTGTCAGAGAATTATGCTGATGCTGAAGGAAGCAGGAGCCACAGGTGAAGTGACCAAGTCCCATGCACCGGTTTCATCCTTCGACTTTCCGATATATTTTACAGGTCTTGCAGGCGAGACCATGGCTGATCAGGAGTACGGAGTTGATCTGAAGTCTCTCAAGGATGATGATAAAAGAACAAGATACGTATACCGTAATACAGCAGATAACAGCAAGCTGGTGGTAAAGAAGTTCGTTACCAATGATGAAGCTAAGAAGTACAAGGCTCTTAAGCTGGAAGAGGAATTCGTGGATAATACCGGAAATGTTCCATATGTGCTGGGAACCAGACTTGGTTTCGATGCGGACAGTACAGGTAATGCCTATGCAGTTGAGGGCTTCGGTAACAATCATGGCTTCAGAACGAAGATGCGTGGGCCTTACGGACGCATGGAGATTCCTTTTGAAGAGATTCCGGATGAGACAGTAACAGCAAAAATCGAGCTCTATAACGAATGTGACATTGGCTACGATGTAATCATAAAGGCAAACGGAAAAGAAGTTTATAAAAACTTCGTTGATGAAAGTGTGGTAAAGAGCGGAATATCCTTTGACATAGATCCTTCGCTTTTTGAAGAGGATATGCTGGTACTGGAATTTGAATTCCCGCATATATCCCAGGATGAGATGGATATAGACGTTCTGTACAGAACCATAACACTTTCTGTTGTATCTATAACGATAGACAAATAGAGGATTAACGTATGCTCAGATATGAGGATATAAATGAAATATCAGATGGAAAACTCTATGGTGAGGATGACATGGTATGTGCCGGAACAAATGGCTGTGCGGGCTGCAGCAAATGCTGCGAATCCGACATGGGCACTTCCATTGTGCTTACACCTTACGATATGTATGAGTTGACCGCAGCGACAGGGAGAAGCTTTGATGAGCTTCTCACTGCTTTTATTGTGGAGCTTTCCATGATGGATGGAATAGTGCTTCCTAATCTTAAAATGTCAGAAGGCTGCGGTTTTTTGAAGGACGGACGCTGCGAGATACATGCACACCGTCCGGGAATATGCAGACTCTTTCCGCTGGGAAGGATATATAAAGGGAATGATTTCAATTATTTTCTTCAGGTAAATGAATGCCCTGTAAAGGATAAGACCGAAGTGAAGGTAAGGGACTGGCTGGGAATAGAAGACCTGGAGAAAAACAGCGCATTCATAAGTAAATGGCATCGTTTTATAGATTTTGAAAAAAGAAAAGTAAATACCATCCGTGAGATGGCGGATAATGAAGTTAAGAGGCTTGAAAATATCAGTGAAAAAGACTTAGAGGTTTATGCAGGTATACTCGGCGAAACCGATATCTATGAGATAAAGGGCGACTGCGCCAAGGCCGCCGAAGCCTATGGCAGGATAGTCGATCTGCTTCAAAACGAGTGGCATATGACCGAGGAGGTCGAACTGAAAAAAGCCATGGAAGCCAGAGCCCGGCTGCTTGCCAAAGCGCAGTGATCAATAAAACGACCCGTTTTCCCGCTCTTCGGAGCGGTTTTTTATTGCCGGATCGGATCGCGGCGCGAATGGTTTTGTTCAGGGGCCCTTCTTGCTCGTCGGCCACGGGCCTCCTCGCTTCGGTCACTCCGCAAAAACTCCGTTTTTGCGTCGCTTCGAGCCCATTCGGTTAATCAAAAGAAAACCCGCTGTTCGAATGATCCTTGTATAATAGCGACAAAACCGAGCCCATCGAGGACTCGGTTTTGTTCAGGGGCTCGTCTTGCTCGTCGGCCATGGGCCTCCTCGCTTCG
>JAFWSY010000021.1 GCA_017519155.1 Eubacterium sp. | reverse complement strand
TGTAGATAAATCAGGATTTACTGTTTGATATGCTGATAATTGTTCTTTTATAGCATAATATAAATTTGTATCTTTAATTGGTATAGCTGTATATCCGTCATCATGAATTACATAATATAAATAAAAGCTTTCCGGGTGTTCGTGCCTTACAGGGAGTAGACTTTACCCTTTGCGAGGGTGAGATACATGCACTCATGGGTGAAAATGGTGCAGGTAAGTCTACTTTGATCAAGGTTATTACCGGTGTATATGAAAAGGATGATGGAGAGGTTTTCCTTAAAGGAAGATCCGGAACTGTTGATATCCATTCTCCTCAGGATGCACAGAATCTCGGAATCAGTACAGTGTATCAGGAGATAACACTGTGTCCTAATCTTACTGTGGCAGAGAATATGTACATAGGAAGAACTAAGGGCAGCATCACAAACTGGAAGAAAATGAATGAGGATGCAGATAAGATCCTTAAAACACTTGATATACCTGCAAGAGCCGGTGATCAGCTGGCAGCATGTTCTCTGGCAGTACAGCAGATGGTTGCTATAGCCAGAGCAGTAGATATGGAGTGTAAAGTTCTTATTCTTGATGAGCCTACTTCATCTCTTGATGAAAGCGAAGTACAGAAGCTTTTTGGTCTTATGAGAGACCTTAAATCAAAGGGTGTAGGAATAATATTCGTTACTCATTTCCTGGATCAGGTATATGAGGTTTGTGATAAGATTACAGTTCTCAGAGATGGCAAGCTCGTAGGTGAATACGAGATAAAGGATCTCCCGAGAGTACAACTGGTTTCAAAAATGCTTGGTAAAGAGCTTGATGATCTGTCTGATATTAAGAGTGAGTCAGGTGTTAAAGAAGTTAAGTCTACTGAGACGCCTGTTTTCGAAGCAGAAGGACTTCAGAGTGATGCCGGAATCAAGCCGTTTAATTTCCATATTCATAAGGGTGAAGTAAACGGATTTACAGGACTCCTTGGATCAGGACGAAGCGAATGTGTAAGAGCAATCTTCGGTGCAGACAGAGTTATTAACGGAAGAGTAAAGAAGAACGGAAAAGAGATAAAGATTCAGAAACCGCTGGATGCCATGAAGCAGGGTATAGCATACCTTCCTGAAGACCGTAAGGTTGATGGTATCGTTGGTGATCTCTCTGTACGTGAGAATATCATACTTGCTTCTCAGGTACTCAGAGGATTCTTTAAGCCATATTCAAAAGCCGAAACCTATAAGCTGGCTGATGAATATATAAAGCTTCTTGATATAAAAACAGCTTCTGCGGATACACCGATCAAATCACTATCAGGTGGAAATCAGCAGAAAGTTATAGTTGCCAGATGGCTTCTCATGCATCCGGAATATCTTATCCTTGATGAGCCGACCAGAGGTATTGATGTAGGTACCAAGGTTGATATACAGAAGCTGGTACTCAAGCTGGCATCAGAAGGAATGAGTATAACATTCATCTCATCAGAAACTGATGAGATGCTCAGAACCTGTTCCAGACTTATAGTCATGAGAGACAGGAAAGTAGTTGGTGAGCTTAAGGGTGATGATCTCACACAGAGCGGAATCATGAAGACAATAGCCGGAGGACAGGCAGAGACACAGGAGGGAGGAAAGTAAAATGAACAACAAAAAATTCGTTTTTAACAAGCAATTACTTATACCTCTTGCAGCACTTGCTGCACTGGCTCTGTTCAATCTCATAACAGATCCATCATTCTTTAAGATAACTCTTGGTACAAACAGTATGGGTAACCCTGTACTTTCAGGATATCTCATAACCATTCTCGACTATGGTTCAGAGCTTGCTATCCTTGCTATAGGTATGACGCTTGTAACTGCTGCTTCAGGTGGACAGGATATCAGTGTCGGCGCTGCTATAGCAATAGCGGGAAGTGTTATCCTTAAGGTTCTTTGTGGAAATAATTCAAGACCTGAAACACTTCAGGCTCCGATTATAGTAGCATTTTTGGTAGCATGTGTAGTGGCTATGCTTTTCGGTGCATTTAACGGAATCCTGGTTGCTTACTTTAAGATACAGCCTATGGTTGCAACTCTTATCCTCTTTACAGCAGGACGTTCCATAGCAGCATGGATCAATAACAATGAGCTTCCAATCATAAGCGAGCCATCCTTCGGATATTTTGGTGGATATATACCTGGAATTCCTATTCCGACACCATTCTTCATAGCACTTGCATGTGTAATAGTTATCATGCTTGTTCTGAAGTTTACAACCCTCGGACTTTACACACAGTCTGTAGGTATAAACGGAAGTTCTTCAAGACTGAATGGTATCAATCCTGAATTCATTAAGTTTTTAACATTTGTAATTCTCGGTCTCTGTGTAGCAGTTGCAGGTCTTATCAAGGTAAGCCGTCTGTCAACAATCAACTACTCAGTTATCGCTAAGGATATAGAAATGGATGCAATCCTCGCAGTAGCACTTGGAGGAAATGCACTCAGTGGTGGTAAGTTCAACATGACTGCATCAATACTTGGTGCATATGTTATTCAGTTCCTTACAACTACACTTTATAAGATGAACGTAAACTCAGAAGCGCTTTCAGCATATAAGGCTGTTGTCGTTATCGTACTGGTTGTACTCAGTACACCTGTAGTAAGAAAGAAGCTTGCTCAGCTCTGGGCCAAGATAGCTCCTAAGAAGGAGGTGGCTTAAGATGAACAGCAAGAATGATAAGAACTTAGGAAATAAGTTTATGGGATGGTTTGGAAGAACCAGTGATACAAACCTTCTTCTTATAATCACTATAGTTGTATTCTTCCTTATGTACATAGGTGCTATAGTGTTCCAGGGACAAGGCTTCCTGAAACCACAGACATTCTTTAATCTGCTTAACAGTAATGCAGCTCTTATAATCACATCCTGTGGTATGAGTCTCGTAATGATCTGCGGCGGAATCGACATCTCAGTTGGTGGTGTGGTTGCTCTGGTCAGTATGAGCTGCGCGGTTTATCTTGATTTCCATAACGGAAATATATTCGGTGCTATATGTATAGCTCTTGCTATAGGTCTTGCGTTTGGTCTTGTTCAGGGCTACCTGGTAGCTTATCTGGATATTCAGCCGTTTATAGTTACACTTGCAGGTATGTTCTTTGCAAGAGGTATGACAACCATCGTTCATACAGCACCATTCAATGTTGAGAATGAAAAGTTCGTTGCTCTTAAGGATACAAGAGTTATAGTTCCGGGCTTCGGTTCGGTTAATAAACTTGGTAACTATGTAAATGCATATGTAGAAATCGGAGTTATAGTAGCGCTCCTTATAGTAATAGCACTTTTCGTAGTACTTAGATGGACTCGTCTCGGACGCAGCTTCTATGCAGTAGGTGGAAATGCTCAGAGTGCTCTGATGCTTGGTATAAATGTAAAGAGAACAAAGTTCTTATCACATCTTATATGCGGCATCCTTGCAGGAGTGGCAGGCTTCGTATACTTCATGCATGTAGGTTCAGGTTCTGCATCACATGCAAGTGGTATGGAAATGAATGCCATAGCTTCCTCCATCATCGGTGGAACAATGCTTACCGGTGGTGTTGGTAATATCGTTGGAACTCTGTTTGGTGTA
This sequence comes from Eubacterium sp., assembly GCA_017519155.1. Taxonomy (GTDB): domain Bacteria; phylum Bacillota; class Clostridia; order Lachnospirales; family Lachnospiraceae; genus Eubacterium_Q. The sequence continues at coordinate 1,246 of JAFWSY010000021.1, read as the reverse complement.
CTTTCACTTGCAACCATCCAGAACATAGTTTCTTCAGCAGGTCTTGATCAGGCTTGGTGGACTGGAATTACAATAGCAGCAATGCTCTGTATCTTCCTTGTAATCCAGAGTCTGGTTATGGCAAAGAAGAAGAAACTCTTAACAAAGTAACTTTTTTACAAAGTAAACCTCTTTAAATATGCCCGAAAATGGATCGGTCTATTACTCATAGGCCGGTCCATTTTCTTTGTGTTCAAATATTAAAACAAAAATTTATAAATATGATGCAACAGCCTGACAAATAATATACACTATAGAGATATAAATTATTCGCAGCGAAGGTTAAGGTTAAAGTCTATATATAGAAAAATCGGGAGGATAGGGATCATTAATGATTGATAATGAAAGACAAATCACCCTTGTAAGGCTTGCTCGGTCCGGCGATGCTCACGCATTTGCAGAGTTATATGAGGGCATATATAAGGATTTATATAAAGCGGCATTATACCGACTGGGTAACCCGGAGGATGCGGAGAATGTCGTAAGTGATACGGTGCTTGATGCGTACGCCGGACTGGACAGGCTTAGAGATGAGAATGCATTTCGCGGATGGATATTCAGAATTCTCTCAAATAAGATCAACAAGGTGATCAAGAATTATGTAGATAAAAGAGAACACGAGATGGCTCAGTCAATAGAAGACTACTCTGAGGTGATGCCATCCGGGGAGAATTCTACGAAGACGGCAGAGGACAGGGTTCTTATAGATCAAGCATTTGCCGTTCTCTCTGATGAAGAAAAAGAGATAGTAACGATGACTGTATTCGGAGAATATGACAGCGGTGAGATAGCACAGTTTATGAAGTTGAATCGTAACACGGTAAGATCCAAATACAGCAGAGCTCTGGCGAAGATGAGAGCATGTCTTGCATAGGAGAGGAAACTATTATGAATAATGAAAACAAAGATATTATAAATGAAAATGATACATATGTGGAAGACCGTATCAGAAGCAGTGAGGTTGAGATTCCGGAAAGTCTTAGACCGGATAATATAGAGCAGAAGCTCGCTGCCATCACTCATGAGGAATTTGAAAGAAGAAGCAGAAGTGAAGATGTTCCTTTTGAGAAGAGTGAAAACACAGTTGTATCCATAGAAAAGAAGCGTAAGAAAAACCGCGCGGGTCGTCTCGGTGAGGATGCTTTCCACATCCGCCTCGCTCAGCGGCCGGCCGGCGTAGCGGTTGACCTGCTCGATGAACTCCGTC
>JAFWSY010000210.1 GCA_017519155.1 Eubacterium sp. | reverse complement strand
CTTGATTGGAATGATCTTTCCGTCTGATGCATAGAGGCCTTCGCCCTTACCGGAAAATGTAATATCTATACATCCAACACTGTCGTTTGTTATCTCTTTATGAGGAGCAAACTGGATGATTACGTTCTTAAATGTAAGCTGATTTCCTGTTTCAGCATCGATCTGAGGTTCGCCATACTGGAATCTCTTATAAACCTTTGCGTCTGTATCATATTCAAACCAAGGAGTTCTTCCTTCATTATAAGCAGTTGTTATCTTATTAGCAGGATTTCCGCCCTCTGGCTCTTTATCCTCATTATTAAAGCTGAACATCTTCTTATAATTTTCATCTTTTTCTAAATTGAAATCATCATTCTTAATTGCTTCAAGAATATTCTTTCCTGAAGAATAAGCATTATGAGGAGCTTCTCTGTCTTCAGATCTGAACCCGTACTCTCCATCTTTACCGTTAAGATCTACCTGATCAAGTGGCTTAAGAGTTTCAAATTCGTGTTCAGCATATATTGACTGTCCCCAATGAACGAATACTGCATCATACTCAAGAGCCTTACGATCATAATAATGTCTGGCACTTCTGATAGGTCCTATCTTCTCAGCTCCTGTATAATCAGGCTCATAGATAGCCATAAGACGTGTAATACCACCTTCCTCAAGCATCTCATATATAACCTGAGCATCTTCAACACCTGACTGAGGCATAGCATCAATGATGTTATTTACCATAACAGCAATTGGTCTCTGTTTTGCAAGATCCTTATCAATCCAGTCACCATTAAGGTCACTCATTACCTTGCCGTCTTTGCTCATATCTACTTCTGAAGAATCATTAAGTGTAGCAGTCTCGGTAAGGTTAATTGAATAGCTTGCTTCTGTAGTAGCTTCCTCTTCCTCCTGCTTTTTCCCACAGCCTGAAACAGCTGAAAGAACAAGCATTGATGATAGTGTCAAAGCTAAAAAACGTTTATACATAATCTCTAGTGTATCCTTTCTTCGTTAAAATGTTTTCTTGAAGTTCCTCCATAACGATTCTCTCATCATCAACCATATGGTCATAGCCAAACAGGTGAAGCATGCTGTGGCAAACCAGAAATGCAAGCTCACGCTTTGGACTGTGTCCATATTCCTGAGACTGAGAATCAACCTTTTCCCTTGATATAACTATATCTCCAAGCAGCAGCTCGCCGGATTCTGGATTAAAATAATCCTGGGGGTATCTCTCGACATAGCTGAGATCGTTCGGAGCATCAAAATCAAGCATAGGAAAAGACAATACATCAGTAGGAGCATCAACTCCTCTTTCGTCCATATTTATAGTATGAATTCCATCATTATCCGTTATAGTTACGGATACTTCACATTCATACGGACAATTAAGATAATCGACAGCCCCTCTGATAACATCTTCTATTATTAATTCATAATAATCAGGAAGATCATCTTCAGTTGTATTATCAATGAAAATACTCATAGCCCACATTATACTATTTTACAGTAATAGTGTCAAAATGTATCTATTAGTCTACAAACTCTACTCCTGACAGAAGATTCTTCTTTGTCTCGTAGAGATTTACAGACAGATCCAGATAATGAATATGAGGATTATAGAAACGCTGTTCCTCTTCCCATATCTCATTAGCCAGCTGCTTCTTTACGAATTCCTGAATCTCCTTAAGGGTAGGCTCATTATATACATATTCGCCATCCTTGAAGATAGGAACCTGAAGAGCCTTGGCATCTACATTTCTGAACTTCATGTTCTTCCATGGCATCTGAGGATCGATAAATGTATATGAATCACTGAAATCAGGCTCTTCATTTTCAAGTGTAAGAAGGTCTGCTATGGCATAACCTGTCTTCTGGCTGTAGATTCTATAAACCTTCTTCTTGCCCGGATTAGTGATCTTCTCTATATTCTCTGATATCTTAATCTTAGGTATATACTCATCACCATCTTTAACAGCAACAAGCTTATATACTCCGCCGAATACAGGATCAGACTTGGATGTGATCATTCTTTCACCTACACCGTAGGAATTGATCTTAGCCCCCTGCTTATTAAGAGAGTCGATCAGGTATTCATCAACGCTGTTGGAAACAACAACTGAACAATCAGTAAGTCCTTCTTCATCCAGCTTCTTTCTTATCTTCTTTGAGAAATAAGCTAAGTCTCCGCTGTCTATACGAACACCCTTAAGACGCTTACCCATTGGTTCAAGAACTTCATGAGCAGCCTTGATAGCATTTGGAAGACCGCTTTCAAGGATGTCAAATGTATCTATAAGAAGTACGCTGTTATCAGGATATATCTCACAATAAGCCTTAAAGGAATCATACTCTGATGGGAAGAATTCAACCCAGCTGTGTGCCATAGTTCCGACTGCAGTTACGCCGAACTGCTGATCAGCCATTACAGTAGCTGTAGTATTTACACCACCGATAAAGCAGGCTCTTGTTCCCCATACAGCAGCATCAGGTCCCTGGGCACGACGTGCACCGAATTCCATAACCACAGCATCTCCTGCTGCTCTCGCTATTCTGTTAGCCTTTGTAGCTATAAGAGACTGGAAGTTAATGCATATAAGAAGCATTGTCTCCAGAAGCTGAGCTTCAATAATAGGAGCGGTTACAGTAACGATCGGAATATTCGGATAAACTATGGTTCCTTCAGGAACAGCCTCTATGGTGCCTGTAAACTTAAAGTTCTTCAGATAGTCAAGGAAGCCTTCATTGAACATCTTTCTACCACGAAGATATTCTATATCATCGTCAGTAAACTTAAGATTCTTTACATAGTCTATGAGCATATGAAGACCGGCACTGATAACGAAACCGCCGCCATCAGGATTGGTACGATAGAACATATCGAAAACAGCAACCTTGTCCTTGTTACCGGTAACGAAATATCCATTAGCCATGGTCAGCTCATAAAAGTCCATAAGCATCGTTAGATTTCTCATACTTTATACCTTCTTTCTTAAATATGATTATTAATTTGAATTATTTCTATTAGCACGCATACGAAGTCTTGAATCAAGTATCTTCTTACGGATACGAAGGTTTTCAGGTGTGATCTCAAGCAGCTCGTCTGTCTCAAGGAAATCAAGACACTGCTCAAGTGACATCTGCTTTGGCGGAACAAGCTTCAGGGCTTCATCAGCTCCAGATGAACGTGTATTGGTAAGATGCTTTGTCTTACATACATTTACTTCTATATCCTCGGAACGTCCAGTCTCACCTACAACCATTCCTCCATATACTGATACGCCTGGTCCTATGAAGAGTGTTCCTCTTTCCTGTGCATTAAAGAGTCCGTAGGTTACTGTAGTTCCGGCTTCAAATGCAATCAGACTTCCGTTTGATCTGTAGCTCAGATCTCCCTTATATGGATCATAACCATCAAATATAGTATTTATAACACCGTTACCCTTGGTAGCTGTAAGGAATTCTCCTCTGAAACCTATAAGTCCTCTGGATGGAATTCTGAACTCAAGTCTTGTAACTCCGCCATTTGTAGGAGCCATACCGGCCAGTTCACCCTTTCTCATGCTGAGCATATTTATAACTGTACCTGAGAATTCATCAGGAACATCTATTATTGCTACCTCGTATGGTTCAAGCTTCTTTCCTCTTTCATCCTGCTTGTAGATAACCTCAGCCTTACTTACGGCGAATTCATAACCTTCACGTCTCATATTTTCAATAAGAACGGAAAGATGGAGCTCACCACGTCCGGATACCTTAAAGCAGTCCGTGGATTCTGTATCTTCAACTCTGAGAGATACGTCAGTATTCAGCTCTCTGTAGAGTCTGTCTCTGATCTGACGGCTGGTGATGAATTTACCTTCTTTACCTGCAAGAGGTGAATCATTAACCATAAAGTTCATTGATATGGTAGGTTCTGTAATCTTCTGGAAAGGTATTGCATCCGGTTCATCAATTGAACATATTGTATCACCTATCTTAAGATCGGCAATACCGGAAACTGCAACTATTGAGCCTACAGTTGCTGTATCCACATCAACCTTTGAGAGTCCGTCATATTCATAAAGCTTTGTTATCTTAACCTTTTCTCTTCTGTCCGGATCATGATGATTGACTATCAGCGCTTCCTGATTAACCTTTATAGAACCATTATCAACCTTACCGACACCTATACGACCTGTATATTCATTATAATCAATAGTACTTATAAGCATCTGAAGACCTCTTGTCTCATCGCCTTCAGGAGCAGGAATAGCTTTAATAATAGTCTCAAAAAGAGGCTTCATATCTGTTCCTGTCTCATCAGGAGAATAAGAAGCTACACCATCTCTGGCTGAAGCATAGACAAAAGGACAATCCAGCTGTTTATCATTTGCATCGAGATCCATGAGAAGCTCAAGAACTTCTTCTTCTACAGCTTCAGGTCTTGCATCTGGTCTGTCTATCTTATTTACACATACAATTACAGCGAGATCAAGTTGAAGTGCTTTCTGAAGCACGAATCTTGTCTGGGGCATCGGTCCTTCAAAAGCATCGACAACAAGAATAACTCCGTTAACCATTTTAAGTACACGTTCAACCTCTCCACCGAAATCAGCATGTCCGGGAGTATCAATGATATTTATCTTAACATCGTTATACATTACAGCTGTGTTCTTGGAAAGAATTGTGATTCCTCTTTCTCTCTCGATATCATTGGAATCCATTACTCTTTCAGCCACGTCCTGGTTTTCTCTAAATACACCACTCTGTTTCAGAAGACCATCTACCAGAGTAGTTTTACCATGGTCAACGTGTGCGATGATTGCTACGTTACGAATGTTTTCTCTTATCATAATTTTTCTCCTGTTTAAATATATAACTTAATTAGAATGATATACAAATGTATTTGACCGGCTTAGTTCGTGTTTATCTTTATCTATCTGGGCAGTGGTAAATACATCCCCATCCTTCGGAGCTTCCTCAACCTCGTCAGGAATTATCATTATAGTATTTTCATCTATATAAGTAGTCTGCTGTCTCTCGTCATTTATAAGTATCTTGGTGAATTCCGTAAAGTTTTCACCTCTGGCCACCACAGATCCGGTAGATGCATTATATGATACTTCATTTAATACCACATCATATAATCCGAGACGCATATTTGTTCTTTCATAGGGTTCAGTGTATTTATAACAGTATCTGTTTCCGTACAGCATATCATACTGAAGCTGATGCATACACCAGTTATAGGTCGCATTTCCTGCAACAGCATCTGTATTATATATAGCTCTGTGAGTATTCTGGGCAAGACCCGGATTAAAACCAAGAGCTCTCAGCAGATAATCAGAAACCTCGTAAGAATAAAGATCCTTATCCATCAGACCTGTGTCAAAATTACTTACGATAACGTATTCAGTCTGGGATTCTGTTCCTCTGTTAAACTGTCCATCCTCAAATGTAAGACTCGGGATATGATCACCATACAGCAGAAGTACATAATTATTCCCTCTGTTATCCAGAGTCTCTTTCAGCTTGCCGATCATTTCATCCATTTCATAACACTGATTTACAAAATATCCAAACTGATTTGTAAGCTCAGGATCTTCGCTGTCCAGAGTAACCTTAACGTGTTCTATGGATTTAAGTTCACTTTTGGGATATCTGCCGTGTCCCTGAACAGAAATGGTATAAACCAGATCAGGTTCTTCGTCATAATCCAGAGCCTTTATTATTTCCTCAGGAAGACAGTCATCCTTCGCCCATCCCGTAAGGGTTCTGTTTATATGAAGCATATATTCAAGAGAGGTAAATGTCTGAAAGCCAAGACTTGCGTAGCTTTCATCTCTTGAATAGAATTTAGCTTTATTATTATGTATAGCATGGGTTCCATAGCCTTCACGAAGAAGTATCTGAGCCATACTTTCACATGGAGTATTTGTAAGTATAGTTTTGTACGGATATTCTCCGGCACCGAACAGCTTACTCTTCATTCCCGTAAGCATTTCAAATTCCGTATTTGCCGTACCGGCGCCTATTGCCGGAACTGTGAGAAATCCACTTGGGTATTCAGCCTGGAATTTTTTAAAGTTCGGTATAGATTCCTTACTGGTATGTACTCCGTTAACTCTTCCGATATCTATAAAGGATTCAAGCTGAATTACTATAATATCAGGAAGCTGTTTTTTCTTATCTTTGTAAGGATATTTTATATTATTAACATCATCTTTGGTTTTTTCAGCTCTTGTAAGTATCTTATCAATGGTCTCTTCACTGTAATCATCAGGCTTACTGACTCCCTGATCGATTATGCTGTTGGAAAAACAGTATACAAAACCGTAAGATTTATAAGCCGTACCCAGATTCGTGAATTTATCCGAAATAAGGGAAGTTTCAAGCGCCAGGAAGGTCATTATATAGACTAT
>JAFWSY010000209.1 GCA_017519155.1 Eubacterium sp. | reverse complement strand
GATCCACATCAGCGTAAAATATATATTCCTGATCCGGCAGTCTGTGAAGTGCTTCATTCAGAACAGAAACACCTCCGATACCCGAATCAAATATTCCGATTTTCATATAGTTTTACTATCCTCTGTAAATTTTTCCTTCATAGAATACCATATATATAAACAAAGTAAAAGCCCGGAAGTCATACCCCACTTGACTTCCGGACTTTTGGAGGAAAAATTATGATAAACACTAAAAATTTCTAAATCATTTATTGATATAATATTAACATATATTTATTGTTTTGGCAACAAAAAATATAAATTTTGCACAATTATTTTTAGAAATAGCCTATTTATGTAAACTTTACCTTATATAAACGATTTTCCTGTTATTTTCGGAAGTTTCAACCTTCAGATCCTTGATACCGTATATGAATTTAGACAGCGTTGCATAACCGAATTCCTTAACATTGAAGGTCGGGAATTCATCATGGATCTTCTGTCCGAGATGTCCCATTTCAATACCCTTCGTTCCTGCATCCGCCACTATATCCACTGCGAACTTCTTTACACGCTTCTTCATATCCTTATCAGAATGAAGTGCCACAAAGACGGTACTGTCTTTTTTCTTTACGTCAAATGCAGCCGTTTCATCGATAAACGTTGAAAGTGAACTATAGCCATAGTTACGTACATCAAAGTCAGAGTATTTTTTCTGAAGACGGCTTCCTATCTCACCCAGTCCTGTTTCCCTACCTTTGTTGTCATTTTCAGTGATTATTTCGATGATGTCATTCTCGATAATCTTCTGGGAGATTACATTTTCCGCCTTCTTCTTAAGCTTATTCTTGCCCGAACCCTTTGAGGATACTTCATCCACACTCTGATCAAGAAGAAGCTCAAGATCTGTAAATACCGTACAGGCTGCTCTGAAGGAACGAGGCGTCTTGTTCTCACCCATTCCGATAACATGCATTCCTGATTCCCTGAGTCTGCTGGCAAGTCTTGTAAAGTCTCCGTCACTGGATACTATGCAGAAACCATCAACGCTTTCCGTATAAAGAATATCCATGGCATCTATAATAAGAGTTGAATCCGTGGCATTCTTGCCTACAGTATTTCTGAACTGCTGAATAGGAGTAATGGAATTCTCCATAAGCTCCTTCTTCCATTTATTTGCCTGAGTAGAAGTCCAGTCACCATATATTCTCTTATAGGTTACTACTCCATACTTTGTCATCTCATCAAGGATACTGGTTATATACTTTGACGAGATATTATCTGAGTCAATTAAAACCGCATATCTTTTGTCTTCCATATTCGTTCCCTTTATACTTTTAATCTTCTGCCTCTTTAAGCGGTATATCCTGGAGAACCGATACCTGCTCCTTATGTCTGTTTCTGATGGAAACAGCGCTGTCAGCGTGCATTATCTTTGTAATTTCCTCTTCACCATTTCTTGCAGTCAGTCTGGAGCCAACATTTTTATACTGTCTGTAAACATCCAGCACAGTCTCATCGATGGATTTGTGCATCTGAAATCTGCGCATATCCTCATTATCACCTAAGAGAATGCTTCGTACCGCAGACTTATAAACAGCCTTAGCTGCCTGCTCCTCACTCATATCGTATTTGGTTTTTAATTCTTCTTTTATAATTCTGAGGTAATCCTCTATATATTCCGGTACTGCTCCCATATCTTATCCCTCTTACTTCTAATCTCCAAAAAGTGACAGTTTTTTATCAGATGAAAAATTGTCATCTTTTTTATTTTTCAAAATCAAATGTATAGTCGAGGCCAAGCGCATCTCTTACAGTAATGATATCCTTCTGCACTCCTTCTCCTACAGGAACTCCTTTATCCTTCCTGAAAAGCCATACATCGTATTCCTTCTCGCCTGCTGTATATATCCTGCTTTCTCCCGGAGCTTTCTTGGATGCTCTGAGAGCGCGGCATATATCACCTGCTATCTTCTTAAACTCTTCTCTTCCCATAAAAGCTTCCGGATCTACAACAAAGAAGAAATGTCCCAGATGATACATCTGAGGTTTTCCATCTTCACTTACTCCGGTAAGAGCCTTCATGAATTCACCACCTGAAAGAGCTGCTGAAAGTATCTCTACTACCGTGGCATAACCATAGCCCTTATAGCCTGCTAGTTCCTCTCCTATTCCACCCAGCGGTGCAAGAGCTGCTGTTCCTGCAACCAGGTCCTTCAGAATCTGCTGACTGTCAGTAAGAGCCTCTCCATTTTCAGAGATAACTGTGCCCGAAGGAGTATCCTTACCCTCTCTTGCATAATATTCTATACGGCCACGCTGAACTATCGATGTTGCGCAGTCCAGACAGAATGGAAATTCTTCATCAGTAGGAATGGAAAATGTAAGCGGATTTGTACCAAGCATATTCTCCACTCCGAAGGTCGGAGCTATGGATGGTCTGGCATTTGTTCCGGTGATACCCACCATGCCTTCCTTACTTGCCATTGATGTCCAGTAACCTGCTATACCATAATGTGTTGAATTACGTATAGCACCGCCTGCCATTCCGTAGGTCTTAGCCTTTTCTATCAGCTTCTCCATCATACGGTAGCTGGCCACCATACCCATTCCATCATGAGCATCCATAACAACTGTCGTAGGAGTCTCCTTCAGAATCTCTATATTGGTAACGGGAAGCAGAGTTCCCTTGATTATACGATCTATATAAATAGGCTTAAACCTGTTGCAGCCATGACTTTCTATTCCTCTTCTGTCAGATTCCAGAAGAACGTCTGCGCAGATCTTTGCATCTTCTTCAGGTACGCCATAACCCTTAAAGGCATCTATCATAAATGAATTCATCTGTTCCCAGGGAACAAACGGTCTGGTTTCCTGCATAAATACACCCCCTATTTCCTGTTTAATACATACATAGTTATTCTACCATAATCAAGCGCTATTATAAACAAAAAAATCGAGCAGTGACACTGCCCGATTCTGAATATTCAACTATAATAAATGGATATATTATTTAAGATACTCCATGAAGTTCTCTTTATTGATTCTTGCAGGAATGGTCGGTCTTCCG
>JAFWSY010000208.1 GCA_017519155.1 Eubacterium sp. | reverse complement strand
GCATAGAATGGCGTGATTATCAGTATATCCACCATATAGGACGAGGCAAGATATTCCTCCGCCAGCGGACATAGCAGCATAAGCGATACGACATAAGCCATTATGATAAATAAATAATCCGCTATAAGAATTATAATATTCTTCAGATCAAGCTTATGCTTTCTAACTACTTTCTTTCCCTCTAGAACTTCCTCTTCAGGAGCTTCTATCACTTTGTTAACAGATGTATCATCCATTAGCTCTCATCTCCATAGTCACCGTAGCTATCATAGTAACCATAGTAACCCTTGTTATATCCATAATAGCCTTTACCGCTATTTTGGACTTTGTTCAGTATAGCTCCAAGTATCTTACAATCACCCTGTTCCAGCTGTTTCTTAACTCCCTGAACTACCTTGTAACTTACATTATCAGCTTCTACAACGATTATCGCACCGTCACATACTTTAGCCACAAGCACAGCATCGATAACTGATCCAAGCGGCGGACTGTCGATTATCATATAGTCATACTTTTCAGAGAATTCATTAACCAGCTTTGCAAATTTGGAACTTCCAAGCAGCTCAGCAGGATTAGGTGATTTAGTTCCCGTAAATATAACATCAAGATTCTCAACATTTGTAGTACAAACTATATCGTCGAGATTCTTGACCTGTCCTGACAGATAGTGTGTCAGTCCCTTTACTTCCTTATCTACTCCGTATCTTGCAAGAACAACGGATTTTCTTATATCTGCATCTATATATAAAGTCTTCTTTCTGTCTTCTGCCATAGATCTGGCTATATTGAAGCTTACCTCAGTTTTACCTTCATTTGGAACACTGCTGGTAATAGCTATAGACTTTATATCTTCACCTGAGAAGCTTATATTTGTTCTGATTCTCTTATAAGCTTCATTTATCTTAAAATCAAGCTCTTTTAGATTTTCAAATGTAATTTTCTGAGCCAATTTATCTACCTCAATTAATTATTTTTCTTATGAAGCCTTTTTCATACCCGATTTCTTTCTTTTAGCTGTAGCATCTCTTCCGTGAGTCTTTCTCTTTGATACACCTTCTTCAAGAGGTATTAGACCAAGAGTATTGATTCCGAGATACTTCTCGATGTCTTCACTAGTCTTAATAGAATCATTAAGAAGATACATAACTATTATGATACCACATGCTATTACAAAACCTATCATAGCACCAATTATAGCATTCTTTATAAGACTAGGTGAAGCAGGTGCATTTGATACCTGACCATAGTCCATTATATTTGGAGCCTGGGTTTCCATGACCTCTGCCATTCTCTCACTACTTACATCTGCCAATTCATCTACTATCTTCTTAGACAGATATGCATCATGAGTACTTACTGTTATCTCAAGGAATCTGGTGTTAGCAGGATTGTTAACAGTTACATTTTCCCTAAGTTCTCCAAAAGACATATCAAGTCCCAGATTATCTATAACCTTCTCAAGAACAGGACGGCTCTTTATAACAACCATGTAGTCCTGTGTAAGAGAAGTTCCCATCTGGATATCAGCAAGTGAAGTGATACTTGTTGACTTTGTAAGTACATACAGTATTGAAGTTGAATTATAGACCGGCTTTATAAAAAGTATAGTTACACCGGCAGCTATACCTAGTCCGAGAGCTGTGGCAAGTATGATTGCCCAGAGTCGACTGAATAAGACTCTTATAAGCTCCAGAAGGTCTATTTCGATTTCTTCGTTGTTGTTCATAACTTTTTCCTTTTAATCTATATACTCCCCCTTAACTAAAAGCTTTGCAGCTTCGTTAAGCATCCACTGAGCATCCTCTTCACCGCATTTCTTACGGATCCAGGTTATATACTCCTGAGTATAGGGTGCTCTGGAATCTGTGTTATGTGCATCTGTTGCAAAAAATGTTATATAGCCAGATCTTACAAGCTTTCTGCACCAGCGCTTGTTTTCATTCAGGAAACCTCCGTCTATGCTGGATATATTCATCTGCAGGAGACAGCCCTTATCTATGATTTCCTGTATTCTGTCCAGCTTTCCTTCCAAACAGAGGTATCTCTCCACATGAGCTATAACCGGCCAGTATCTGGCCTGCGTCATCTCATCTATGGAGTGAAGTATCTCCTTATACGGAGTTCTTATATTATATTCAACAAGGATATACCTTGTATCATTCATGGTATGTATCTCACCTGCGCGAAGCTTTGTTACTACACCTTCCTCGTACAGAATCTCGCTTCCGAGATAGAGATTTAAGTCAGGATATTTTCCTGATTTACTTACTTCTTCCTTCAGTTTTTCAAACTGATTCTGAAGATTACTGTATTCACAGCTCTTATGACCAAGCATATAGTGAGGCGTCAGGATAATATTCCTGGTCCCTTCTTCATAAGCTATATCAATCATATCCAGGGACATTTCCATATCCTTGGATCCATCATCCACACCAGGAAGTATATGGTTGTGAATATCGAAAAGATTCATACTGCCCGTCCTTTACATGTCTTAGTGGTCTTTTCTCATGGTCTTATAAAGTCCTACAAGACTTGCTCCGACAGCTGTATCAAAGAGTCCGATAACTATGAATACCTTGATAAGATAATCCATCATATCGCTTAAGAAGCTTATCAGATACTGCGGTTCTACGAAGAAATAATCTTCTACTCTGAATACAGCAAGAAGTACAGATGCTATAAATACTATGATTGTTCCGACAAATACAGAGATAGCGATTGATTTAACACCTCTGTCCCGTCTCAAATCCATATATATATTACACACACCCGCTATTATGAAACCGGTCATACAGCAGACAAAACTGATTATCAGACTGAGCTTAAGGTCTATCTGCATCCTTTTTATATAAGGAGCTATACTTCTGTCAGTAACCTCCTCTTTGGAAAGAGGTATGGTTCTTTCAAAAGTATCAGATATAGTAAGCTTTTCCTGAACTATAAAGTCTTCATAAGAAAGAGTTGGATTTTCGTCTTCAGCGATATACTCTGTATATCCATATCTAAAATATCCGCTGCTCTGTATAGTCTGCATGATTTTCGTATTATTGAAGAATACTATACTGGTAGCTATTATGAGGCATATGATCATAAATGCCACTGCAGACGAAACTGTAAGTATATTTCTGCACACTTTACGTATGCGTCTTCTTACTCTGTGTCCCTTCTTTACCTTCTTTCTATCTTTAGAGACGAATCTCATACAGCCCTTAAGAAGAAGGACTACAAAGATGATTACATTTACCGATAAGATAACTATTCCAAGTATAACGAATATATCAGTAAATACTTTAGGAATAATCCTCTGATCACTGAAGAGTTTTATCTCACCCTTATCAGTAGATACGGTGATACTCTCATCACTTACTATAAGAGATGCATCTGATTCAGTCGCTGTGACTTTATCAGTATACTTTTCTCTTTCCTGAAGATCTTTATCTATCTTATCGAATATTTGGGCAACTTCATTATCGCTAGCTTCCTTGGCTGTGTCCCTTGCCTCTTCGTTTGTTTCATCAGCTTTTACGTCTGTCTTAGGAGCATCGGGAACTTCATCAAGGTCCACATTGTTGTCCTTATCTTCATCCTTTACCTCATATACATAACCGGAATCTATTCCTTCCTTAACATTACTGTATATGTAGGCAATTGCTGCATCCGCATCATCAGCATCCAGATCTATATCATCCTCTGCCAAATAACTATACAGCTCACTTACATAACTGGAATAAGCCTTATAAGTCTTACCCTTGTATGTAAAAGTACCACTGGCAGCCGCTATGACTCTGGCTTCTTCGGAGTTAATTTCCCCCGCATAAGAGACCGACCTGTTAGATACAGTTATATATATAATTGTCAAAAATAAAGCTATAATTAAAAGCTTATTGACTATTCTTTTCATGTTAAGTCTTAACATAGTTTAAGCTGTTAAGCAAATGCCTAACAGCTTAAAACTGAAACTTTTTCTTTGTCTTCTGTTAATTTGGCCTTACTTCAAATTACTTTGAAAGTGAAGATGTCTTAACCTTAACAACCTTAGCCTTCTTAACGATACCTTCAGCCTTAAGGTTCTTAACGAACTTAGACTTTCTCTGGTCACCCTTGAGATAGATAGCTCCACCCTTGATGTAAGCTGTCATCTTCTTGCCGTTACCCTTGAAAGTAAGCTTGTTCTTCTTAGAAATCTTGAGTTCCTTAAACTCTACCGACTTGATTTCTTCTCTGAAACCATAAGCAGCTGATTTCTTAGCCATCTTTACAAGACCAAGAGCCTTCTTGAGATTAACACTAACAATTACGCTTGTGTCGTTTCCAGCATTGTCCTTGATGAAAGTAGAAAGCTTCTTTCCATCAACTTTGATGCTTCCCTTGCCCTGCTTACCTGTCTTCTTAGCAGTAAATGTCTGCTTCTCACCCTTGATTTCAACTGTAACTGTGAAAGAAGAATTCTTCTTAAGTATAGCATTAAGTGTCTTCTCAAGGTTTGCAGCTGCAAGATCTCTCTTCTCCTCAAGTACAAAGAACTCAACGTCAACATCCTTGTTGTTGAGCGTAAGCTTTGTGTACTTTGTCTTTGAAGCTGCGTTTGTGCCGAAGCTTGGAGCGATTGCTACTCCGAGAACAAGTACGAGTGCAAGTACTAAACTAAGTAATCTCTTTTTCATAATACTTTTCTCCCTTTGTCATTAAAGATTTTGTTTATAAAATTCTTTCTTATAATAACCTCTTTTTGATACTATGTCAACCCGAAATATAATAATTTCACAATTAAATTAATAGATTTTTGTTATTATTTACTATATATAAAGGCTATAACCAATTGTTAATACATTTACCTGCACTATTATAAGTATTAATATAAATTTGTCTCTCGACATGCGTAGTAATAATTCTTGACATTTTACATAAATATTCTTTGAGATATTTCATAATTTTATTATATATTTTCTATCTATAATATGTTATTATATCTCCAATTGGGCTTTAAAAAGGTGACAAATCGAATCAGATTCAAACTGTCACTTTTTGGAGAGTCTTTACTATTATAGGAGGAAACATACTATGTCACAAAGAACAGACATTCACAAGGTTCTAATCATCGGCTCCGGTCCTATCATTATCGGTCAGGCCTGCGAGTTCGACTACTCTGGTACTCAGGCATGTAAAGCTCTGAGAAGTCTCGGCTACGAAATAGTTCTTGTTAATTCCAATCCTGCGACTATCATGACGGATCCGGAAATGGCGGATGTAACTTATATCGAGCCTCTTAATGTAAGGCGTCTCGAAGCTATCATCGCCAAAGAACGCCCCGATGCTCTCCTTCCAAATCTCGGAGGTCAGTCAGGACTTAACCTCTGCGCTGAGCTTGCAGAAGCAGGTGTACTCGATAAGTATGATGTAAAGGTTATCGGAGTTCAGGTAGATGCTATCGAGCGTGGTGAGGACCGTATCGAATTTAAGAATACAATGAATTCACTGGGAATCGAAGTTGCCAGATCAGAAGTTGCCTACACAGTTGATGAGGCACTTTCAATCGCTGACGAACTCGGTTATCCCGTAGTTCTTCGTCCAGCATACACCATGGGTGGTGCCGGCGGCGGACTTGTATATAATAAGGAAGAATTACAGACAGTCTGTGCAAGAGGTCTTAAAGCATCTCTGGTTGGACAGGTTCTTGTAGAAGAATGTGTCAGTGGCTGGGAAGAGCTCGAGCTTGAAGTTGTACGTGATAAAGAAGGAAATATGATCACCGTCTGCTTCATCGAGAATATTGATCCTATGGGAGTTCATACAGGCGACTCCTTCTGCTCTGCTCCAATGCTTACTATATCCAAAGAAGTTCAGGCAAGACTTCAGGAACAGGCTTACAAGATCGTTGATGCTATCCAGGTTATCGGTGGAACAAATGTTCAGTTTGCACACGACCCTGT
>JAFWSY010000207.1 GCA_017519155.1 Eubacterium sp. | reverse complement strand
ATGGTCATAGGTACGCCGGTTAGTATTTACAGCTATGAAAACGGACAGCAGTACACCGGAAAGGTTACTGAGATATCAAAGACACCTTTTGAAGAGGGTGATCCATCTTTCAGTGATTTCTATGGTGGTTCTACGTCTGCATCATATTATCCTGTGACTATAGTTATAGATGAACCTTGTGATGATCTGAACGAAGGAATGTTTGTGAGAATATCGCTTGATATGTCCAAGAACTTTGATGATTACAGAAGCGACGGATTATACCTTCCGCTTTCATATGTCAGACGTGAGAACAGTAAATACTATGTCATGATGAATGAAAACGGACGTCTTAAGAAGAGATACATTAAAACCGGTAAAACTGTATATGGAAGCGTAATAGAGATAAAGTCCGGTCTTGACGGCTCTGAATATATCTGTTTCCCTTACGGAAAGGATGTATCGGAAGGTAAGAAATGTGTTAATACAGACTCTTATGAGGATGCATTTGGTTATTAAGGAGGAAAATGAATGTTTGAGAATATAAGACTTTCGTTCCAGGGTATATTCGGTCATAAGATGCGTTCATTTCTGACTATGCTCGGTATCATTATCGGTATTGCAGCTATTATAGCCATAGTATCGACTATTAAGGGAACTAACGATCAGATCAAGAACAACCTTGTTGGTGCGGGAGATAATCTTGTCGATGTAAAGCTCAGTATGGGCGGATATGATATCACTCCGTATGATGGCATGAATCTTGATAATATTCCTGTAATTGATGGGAATATGCTTGAGACCATGAAGGATATGAAGGATGTGGCAAATGTATGCATCTATCATGAAAATGAGATGTATGAAGGCATTAGCTACAGAGACAGATCTGCAGAGGGACTTCGTATCATCGGAACAGATAATTCGTATTTAGATATCAATAATTATCTTATTACAGCAGGACGTAAATTTGTTCAGGATGATTTTAACAAGAGAAGAAATGTCTGCATCATTGATAGAAACGCAGCTGATAGCCTTTTTGAGGGTGAAGAGCCTGTAAACCAGACTATTGAGATCAAAGGCATACCATTCATAGTTGCGGGAGTTATTGATAAAAGTGATGATTTCGAGCCTGTTATCAATTCGCCTGAGGAGTGGTATACATATTACGGAGAGAGTAATTCCGGATTTATAGTTATTCCGGAAACTGCCTGGCCTGAACTTTTCTCGTATGATCAGCCTTTCCAGGTTATCGTAAAGGCTACGTCAACAGAAGCTATGTCAAGTGCAGGTAAGGAGGTTGAGGAATACCTTAATTCCTTTATAACAAGCAGCGAAAATCAAAATGATGAGAACCAGATAAAATATAAGCGTGAGAATACGCTTGAGAAGGTAAAGGCTCTTCAGGAGCTCAGTAATACCACAAGCCAGCAGCTTATATGGATCGCAAGTATCTCGCTTATTGTTGGAGGTATAGGCGTTATGAACATCATGCTTGTGTCTGTAACAGAGAGAACGAGAGAGATAGGTCTTAAGAAAGCACTTGGCGCAAGAAAGAGAGCCATACTCGGTCAGTTCCTTACAGAGGCAGCGGTTCTTACCAGTCTTGGAGGCATACTCGGCGTTGGCGCAGGTATCGGACTTGCTTACTTTATCAGTAATGTCGCATCAGTTCCTGTAGCCATAAGTATTCCTGCGATTGTTGTATCGGTAGTATTTTCAATGCTTATAGGTATCATTTTCGGACTTCTGCCATCTGTTAAGGCGTCAAACCTTAATCCTATCGACGCACTCAGATATGAATAAAAATACTTGCAGTTGTTAATATGGTTTGTTATAATTTGCATTGTTTAGCTTTCAGAAGACAAAAAACAGTATATTTACGAGGTGAATACAATGAGTTTACTTAAGGATTGGCGTGATCACGCATACGGTCTTGATGACAGAACACCGGAAGGCAAGGATTTCTGGTTTAAATATTTCAACAAGGAGAAGGCTATCTACGAGGTACTTCTCGGTAATCCAACAGAAGTTGTTATGGGTACCGTAAAGGAACTTGCAGAGAGATTCGATGTTGATATCGAGACTATGGTTGGTTTCCTTGACGGAATCGATGACAGCCTTGCAATGAGCAATAATCTTGAAGAGCTTACAGAGGATTCAAGAGTAAACCTTGGATTTGACAAGGAAAAGCTTTACATGAACATGGTAAGCTGTAATGCACAGTGGCTTTATGAGCTTCCACAGTGGGATGCACTCCTTACAAAGGAAAGAAGAGAAGAGCTTTATAAGCTTGAGAAATCATCACATACAGTTATTAAGCCACCAAAGGTTGGAAGAAACGATCCTTGTCCGTGCGGCTCTGGCAAGAAGTATAAGAAGTGTTGCGGAGCAAATCTCTAAGAATAATGAGCTGTGTTGTCAGTAAATGATACACAGCTCTTTTTACGTAATAAAGGCAGAGGATTATGGCAGAAAGATTTAATGAAGATCAGATAAAAGCTATAAAATGGTTTAAAGGTCCTATGCTCGTGCTGGGTACGCCCGGTTCAGGCAAGACAACGGTCATAGTTGAAAGGATCAGAAATCTGATAGATATAGAAGGAGTAGCGCCGGGAAGGATACTTGTCATCACATTTACCAGAGCTGCCGCAAATTCGATGAAACAGAGATTTGTCAGCAGCAGAGATGATGAAAAGGTAAGATTCGGTACATTTCATTCATTTTTCTTCTGGGTTATTAAAACTGCCTATGGTTACAGAAATGAAGATATCCTTACTGAAGAAGAGAGACGAAAGCTTATAAGAGGGCTTCTGTCAAATGATGATCAGGGGCTTTCAGATAACGAAGAGCTTATCACCAGCGTTCTTCGGCAGATTGAAAAGGTCGACAGCGAGCTTATCGATATAGAGAACTATTACAGCAGCGACCTTCCGGAGCATCAATTCAGGAATATTTATAACAGATTTAAGGAGCTTAAGAAAAAGTCCGGCAAGCTGGATTTTAACGATATGATGCACATGTGCTATACACTCCTTAAGGAACGTCCGGACATTCTTGATCTTATCAGAAAGTCATATCCTTATATTCTTGTGGATGAATTTCAGGATACGAACCTCCTGCAGTATGAGATACTGAAAATGCTTGCGGCTCCTCTCAACAATCT
>JAFWSY010000206.1 GCA_017519155.1 Eubacterium sp. | reverse complement strand
TCTGTCTCATTCCCAGTGAGAAATTCTTAGCTTTCTTCTTACCTGTATCGGCCAGTCCTACGAGCTCAAGTAATTCATCTATTCCTTTAAAATCAGGAAGACCGAGCATCAGATACTGCTGAATCAGATTATCTCTGGCACTCATTTCCTTATAGAAGGCCGGTGACTCAACAACCGCACCCATACGACGTCTGGATCTTGATATCTCCGGATCATCATTTTTTCTATCCATAAGGGTGAAACTTCCGCCGGTTGGATTTTGAAGTCCACAGAGCATTCTTATCAGTGTTGTCTTACCTGCGCCGTTCTTACCCACAAAGCCGTAGATATCACCTTTCTTAATAGTCATGTTCATGTCACTTAGTGCAGAAAACTTTCCGTAGTTTTTGCACAGCCCTTCACTTTTAAAGATTGTTTCCATTTTTAATCCTTTCCGGTTTTTTCCCTGTATCTTTATTTCAGAACCTATAATAAACCATAAATGTCAAGAAAACGGCAAAGGAATCGTCAAGATTTTGTCAAGATTCAAAAAATCAATAAACACATCAAAAAACAGAGGATATCTCTTACTGAGAATCATCCTCTGTTTTATTACTCTGTTTATTACGCTGTACTTACCGGGAAAATCAAGATACATACCTGAAGCCTATTCCATAGATAGCTTCTATATGATCCTTGCCGTCCAGTATCTCCAGCTTCTTTCTGATATTACTGACATGCTGTTTCAGCGACCTCTCTGTGCAGTCCGGTGTACTGTTAAATATTCCGTCAAGGATAGCATTTCTTCCCATAGGACGTCCATCGTTAAGCATCAGCAGATCCAGTATAGCTGCTTCTGTTCTGGTAAGAGACACCTCTTTATCTCCACTGCGTACTGTAAGAAGCTCGGTATCCAGCTCAAGATTTCCTGCCCGAGTAACAGATGCAGGAGTTTCCTCTCTTGCTTCAGCTATATTAGAACCTGCAAGTCTCAGGATCGCATTTACCCTGGCCAGCAGTTCGGATATAACAAAGGGCTTCGCTATATAATCACTTGCACCTTTATACAGTAGTTTTATCTTATGCTCCGTCTCAGACTTAGCACTCATAACTATGACCGGTATATTGCTTATCTGAGACAGCACCTCTTCTCCACTGATTCCCGGAAGCATCAGATCCAGAAGAACCAGATTCGGAGTGTTCTTCTCAAGAATCATCAGCGCTTCCGTTCCTGAGTAAGCTCTGAGTACCGAGTACCCTTCCGGCTTCAAAGCCTCCTCCAGCATATTTCCGATATTCATATCATCATCTACTATTAGAATAGTTTTGCTCATTTGTATCATCACCTTTTTGATAATATCCATGATGTGAATCTTTATCACTTATGTCATAATACATACAACCACAAAATTATTCAAGCAAAAACTAGTCTATTATTTTTTCATTGCAGCTGACGATTTCCACTGTCAGGAATACCGTAAAATAGATTATAATAATCGAAAAAATAGTCGTTCATAATTCCTCCACTAATTACATGTGACAATCACACCACTTTGGATGTAATTATATACTCTAGTGAAATACGTTCCCCCCGATATTTACACCAGAGATGCCGTTTTCTTCAGCGTACCACGCTGCCTTGAAATAAAGATTCGGCACATTTCGTTTGCCTTCAAGTACTTCCTTGGCAACTGTCATACATGAGTCTACAGGTCCTTCGGCAAGGATCATTGCCAATCGGCCCGTTTCCGCAGGTTCAAACTGATATGGTGCGTAGACTACACCCGCTATAGTATTCCCAAAATCAGGACTGTTGACGCGATTCATTACTACACTTCCCACTGCCACCATACCGGGATAGCTGACGCTTCCCGCCTCAGCCTCGATGATACCTGCCATCAGAAGCAGTTCCTCCGGCGTGTAAGGATACGGATCCTCATAGTAGTAATCGGTTCCATTACCACTGTAGTCAACATTACTCTTTGAACCGTCGTATTTTCTGGCTGCGAGGGCAGCTCTTTCCTGAGCCTCCAGTTCAGCAACCTTTTTAGCCAGTGCATCCGATAGAGCCTTCGCATCCGCTGCCTTTTTCTCAGCTTCAAGCATCAGTTCGCCCAGCTCTTTTATATCAGCGCTCATTTCCTGCTGTTTCTTTTTTATATCTAATATCTGAGTCTCCCGATCAAGCCTGAGACTGTTCAGCATACTTTCCTGTTCAGAAGCTTCCAAAACCTTTTTGTTGTATTCGGAAACCGTCTTATTATAATAATCGCTGATACCCTTCAGGTATTCTTCACGATTGATAACTGAGGAGATATCCTTTGCCTGAAGAATTGTTGCTATCTCATCCTCGCTTACGGAATTCTCATACATAAGACTTATAACCTTATCGACTTTTTCTCTCTCTCCGATTACTGCATTTTCATATTCGTAGTATTTCTTTTCAGCCTCTTCGATTTCCGCGTCCAGCACGAGTATCTCACCCTGAAGATTCTCTATGTCCATGGTTGTCTCAGATATCTTTCTGTTTATTTTCTTTATCTCATCTGCAAGAAGCTCTGCAGTATGTTCATAAGCCTCAGCAGTATTTTTTTCATCTTCATATTCCTTACGGGTATCCTGAGAATTATCTGCATATGAATAAGAAGTAGTAAAGCACGAAAATATAAGGCATAACGACATGCCCACACGAATTATTAAATTCTTACACTTGTTGTGCTTCATAGTTTTTTCTGTTTTCCTCATTCGTCTGCTCGCATTGAGACAGAATTTTATCATATATCATTATGATTTGAAACTAGTATTAGTAACAAAAAATTGTTAATATTATAGTATCTTATTACAACAACAGGTTTGATGTTTAAAACCCTGAAAGGAATATACTGTTTATGAAAAAACATTTACATATATTTATATTTTTAAGCTTAGTCATATTATTTATATCTGCATTTTTTAATATGTCTTTCTACGGCCAGGTACATGCCACTTCCAAGTATTCCAAGAAGCCAGGATGGCATAAGGTTTCTTCCAAAAAATATTACTACGTCAAGAGTAATGGCAAAAGAGCTAAAAAGGGCTGGCTCAAGGTCAAAGGGAAGAAATACTATATCGATACATCCGGCTACAGATGCACCGGCTGGAAAACCATAAAGAAGAAAACCTATTACTTTAATAAGAAAGGTGTTCTTCAGAAAAAATGCTATACACCGGATGGCTCCTATGTCGACGCTAAAGGAGTCAAGTTACAGCGTTCCACCTTGAAGAAATTCCTTAAATCCAGTCTGAGACCCGTCGGTCAGACACTGTATGTCTGGGGTGGCGGCTGGAACAAGGAGGATACCGGAGCCGGTGTTGAAGCCGTAACTCTCGGTGTCAGTCCAAAGTGGAAAAAATTCTTTGATAAAAACGATTCCAGCTACGACTACAAACAGACCAGATATCAGATCCACGATGGTCTGGACTGTTCCGGATATGTAGGATGGGCCGTATACAACGCATTTAACACCTCCAATGGTAACGAAGGTTATGTCATGGAGGATGAGGAAACCGCAGCCTATTCAAAGAGAGGCTGGGGCAAATACGCCAAGGCCGGTTCCTTCAGCGATTTCAGAGCCGGAGATATCATGAGCTCCAGCGATCATGTCTATATAGTTTTAGGTCAGTGCAAGGACAAAAGTGTAGTCCTGCTCCATTCATCTCCTCCGGGAGTAGTGATCTGCGGAACCTGCACACCTAGCGGAAAACAAAACAGTCAGGCAGCCGCTCTGGCTAAAAAATATATGAAAAAATATTATCCGGAGTGGTACTCACGTTATGGCTGTATAACCAAAGGCACAGGCTATCTCACAGGCTTCAGCCGAATGAGATGGAAAACCAAGGGAGTCTCCATGATGAGAGACCCGGATGGTTATTCTGACAAAACAGCAGATGAAATACTGGAGGATCTGCTTGGCCCTGTATAAAAAAACACTTCTCCACTTTGCATCATGTAACACTATAATCATCAAGGCATAACAAAAGCGCAACAATAACAAAAGATGACACTTTTTCATCAGGTGAAAAACTGTCATCTTTTTGCTTTTTATGATCATTTTACTGTTACTATGATTTTTGCTGATACACCGTTCTGGGCATATGCATATACGTAGCAGGTTCCTTTACCTACGGCTGTTATCTTGCCGTTCTTAACCGTAGCAACGCTCGCGTTATCGGACTCCCATGCCACCTTACGATGGGCGCTGACTTTCTTCTTGTACTTAAGGGTCGCCTTAATCTTCTTTGACTTACCTGTAGCAAGAGAAAGCTTTGTCTTGCTGAGCTTAACCTTAGTATTGTTGCCCTTCTTTCCACCATCCGTTACTACGTGAATTGTCTTGGAGGCTGCAATTGCATCATCCCCCTTAACAGCTACAACAATATACTTATAGTAGGTTCCTTTCTTAAGCTTCTTTGCTGTATAGGAAGTTCCTGTTACGGTTGTAATATATTTATAATTATTCTTCTTGCCACACTTATCGCCGAAGATCATGTACTTCTCAGCACCGGCCACCTTCGACCATGTAAGCTTGATGGACTTCTTTGACTTGGCAGTACCCTTCGCCTTAAGCATCACAAATGTAGATTCCTTTATATCCTTCTCGTCCTTGATACTTAGAATCGTCTTCTGAAGGTCTTCTACCTTGACCGGATTCTCCGGTGATATTTCATCATCAGAACGTCCACTCGGTGTAACTGCCGGTGTAGGTGATGCAGTAGTACCAGGAGTAGCTTCTACTTCTGCAGTAGCTGTCGGCGTAGGAGTTGCCTCCGGCGTCGGTTCCAACGTTGGTGTTGCTGTAGGTTCCGGTGTCGGCTCCGGTATCTTTTCAAATACAGCCTTTATCTCAATGTCCTCAGTTCCTACGGTAAACTTATCATCTGCTATGGTCACACCACCGGAAATGACCTGCCACTCTTTAAACTTATATCCTTCATCAGAATCTGACCTTTCGCCAGTATTTGGAGTAGCAGCTCCGGTTGGTATTACAGTATTAGCGCTTGATGCATTTTCAGTAGCATTTTGTTGAATATTATTTATAACTTGTTGAGCTTTCTCTGCAACTAATGCATTAGTTGGATTAGCAGTATCCCAGTTGTAAGACATTTGTCTATTATTTGGGTTGACATTGGCTGTTGTAATTTCTCTAGATTGTACTCCAGGAACTACATCACCTATAATTGAGCAAGCACCAACACATATAACTGGACACTCCGGACCTGTACATTTTGGAATTATAATACAATCATCACATGTTACACTACAATCTGGACAACAGTTATAGTTATATTCACATTCCTCACCAACAGTACATCCAACAGCTTTTAAAGCAGAATCCCTGTCAGGATGTTTTTTACAATTTTCATCAAAATGTGTGTTATCACATTCATAATAT